>JBFLXF010000221.1:0-4937 GCA_040757515.1 Actinomycetota bacterium | reverse complement strand
TGGCGTTCTGGAGAGAGCTGGGCGAGAGGATCGTTGGCGCGCCCTCCATACTCTCGGCGGACTTCGCCCACCTGGCCGACGAGGTGGAGCGGGCCCGGCAAGGAGGGGCAGAGCTCGTCCACTTTGACGTGATGGATAACCACTTTGTCCCCAACCTTACCATCGGTCCTCTCGTCGCCGCCTCCCTCGCCGCAGCCACCGACCTCCCCATCGACGCGCATCTCATGGTGGAGAACCCCGACAACCTCATAGGTCCGTTCATCGAGGCTGGGGTGTCGAGCATCTCGGTGCAGCCGGAGGCTACAACCCACCTGCACCGCACCCTGGAGCTGATCCGCGATGGAGGCTGCGAAGCCGGTGTGGCTCTAAACCCCACAACCGCCCCAGAACTGATCGAGTGGGCGCTGCCTTACTGCGACTACATACTGGTGATGAGTGTGAATCCCGGCTTTGGGGGACAGTCGTTCATCCCCGAGATGGTAGAGAAGGTCAGGCGCCTGAAAGAGATGTGCGAGCACCCCATAGAGGTTGACGGGGGGATAAACGAGAGGACGGCGCCCTCGATGGTGAAGGCTGGGGCGCAGGTGCTGGTGGCCGGTTCGGCCGTCTACGGGGGCGACCCGGCCGTCGAGATGCAAAGGATCATACAGGCCGCCCAGCGCGCGGCGGAATAGGCTTCGGGAGAGGCGCGGACATCGCGGATCTTCGAGTGAGGGCATTCAGAACCGCAGTCTTCCTTGTTAGCGCCACTCCCGTATGGTAGTTTTGTGTCGTTGACTTTCGGGGGCGGGTGGAATTCCCGCACCGGCGGTGAGTCCGGAGAGGAAGACCTCGAAGGAGAGCCCGCGACCCCCCGGCAGAGGTTCCGGGGGTTGAGCCGGTGAAGGCTCGCCAGAGCCGTATTCCGGCGCCGACGGTGAGAGTCCGGATGGGAGAAAGGAAGACTTGGACCGGGATTCGTTTATGGATCTCGCCCGCCGGCTCGCCGAGCGCGGGCGATACACGGTGGCACCCAATCCTCTCGTGGGCGCCGTGGTGGCGCGGAATGGTGCGGTCGTCGGCGAAGGCTGGCACGAAAGGGCCGGTGGCGACCATGCGGAGGTGCGCGCCCTGAAGGCCGCGGGCGGGGCGGCCCGCGGCTCCACCCTCTACGTGACGCTGGAGCCCTGCAATCACCACGGCAGGACGCCCCCGTGCACCGGCGCCCTGATCCGGGCGGGTGTGGAGCGCGTGGTCGTGGGACATCTGGACCCCGACCCCCGCATGCGCGGCAGGAGCGTGCGGATCCTTCGCGACTCGGGCATCGAGGTCGAGGTCCTCGACGATCTCGCGTTCGAACGCCAGAACGAGCAGTTCGCCCACTACATGCGCACCGGACGGCCATTCGTCCACCTTAAGCTCGCCGCCACTCTTGACGGCAGGATCGCTACGAGCACCGGTGAGAGTGCCTGGATCACGGGCGAGGCCGCCCGCCGGCGCGCGCATGAGCTGCGCGCCGAGGCGGGCGCGGTCCTCGTCGGGGCGGGCACCGCTCGCTCCGACGATCCCTTGCTGACCGTTCGGCATATAGACGCCGAGCCACCTCTTGTGACGCGCGTCGTCCTCGATCCGAACCTGACGCTGTCTCCCGATAGCCGGCTCGCGAAGACCGCTGCCGAAGTTCCGGTGCTGATCTTCTCCGCAGGCGATGCGGCGGCGGACGGTCGCGGGAAGGAGCTGGAGCGACGCGGTGTCGAGGTACTTGGGGCACCGGTCTCGGAGGATGGGTTGCACCTCGGGTTCGTCCTCGGTGAGCTTGCACGGCGTGGCATCCGGGGCGTACTCGTCGAGGGGGGAGGCAGGACGGCGGCTCATTTCATTGCGGGCGGTCTGGTGGACAAGCTCACTGTCTTCTACGCGCCCAAGGTCCTGGGGGGAGAGGGGGTGCCCATGATCGGGGCCCTGGGCCTCTCGCGCATGGAGGAGGCGCTGCGGTTCAGCGTCTCGAAGGTGGAGACCTTCGGGGAGGATGTCGCGGTGACGTTCTACCCGGCTGGAGAGGAGCGGGTTGTTTACGGGACTGGTTGAGGAGGTCGGGCGCGTCTCGGCGCTGGAGCGTGGCGGCGGGATGACGCGGCTGGTTATCGCCTGTGAGACGGTGCGTGAGGGCACGCGCGCGGGCGACAGCGTCGCGGTGAACGGAGCCTGCCTGACCGTGAGCGGGGTTGAGCCCGGGGCGCTCGTCTTCCACACGATGCCGGAGACCCTCAGGCGCACAGCGCTCGGGGAGCTGCGCGAGGGCAGCGCGGTGAACCTGGAGCGGGCACTGGCGGCGGGGAGCAGGCTCGGCGGCCACCTCGTTCAGGGACACGTGGATGGTGTCGGGCGTGTCGCGTCGGTGAGGCCCGAGGGAGGCGCGGAGATCTGGAATTTTTTCGCGCCCGTAAATGTACTCAGGTATACCGTCGAGAAAGGAAGCATCTGCGTAGACGGGATCAGCCTCACCGTCGTCTCGGTCGGGGAGGAGGGCTTCACCGTCTCCATTCTGCCGCAGACCCGCGAGAACACCAACCTTGCGGAACTCGCCGTCGACGATCCCGTCAACCTGGAGGCCGACCTGATCGCGAAGTACGTAGAGCGGTTGTTAGGACCGCGTGCCGCAGCGGTGAACATCGAGAGGAGCGAGAGAGATGCCGTTTAGCCCGGTAGAAGAGGTTATCGAGGACATAAGGAACGGGAAGATGGTCATCGTCTGCGACGACGAGGACCGCGAGAACGAGGGCGACCTTACCATGGCCGCCGAGCTTGTAACCCCCGAGGATATAAACTTCATGGCCACACACGGACGCGGTCTCATCTGTCTGCCGCTCGCGCCCGAGATCGTTGAGCGCCTGGAGATACCGGCCATGATCACACACAACTCCAGCCGCATGGGGACCGCCTTTACGGTCTCCATCGAGGCGAAGGAGGGGATCTCGACCGGCATCTCTGCCGCCGATCGCGCCCACACCTGCCGGGTGGCCGTGAGCGAGGCAACCGGTCCCGATGACCTGGTTATGCCGGGCCATGTCTTCCCCTTGAAGGCACGTCCCGGAGGCGTGCTGCAGCGTCCGGGACAGACCGAGGCGGCCGTTGATCTGGCGCGGCTTGCGGGTCTCAAGCCCGCCGGGGTGATCTGCGAGATCATGAACGAGGATGGCACGATGGCCCGCGTCCCCGACCTGGAGAAGTTCTCAAAGCGCCACGGTATAAAGATGGTTACCGTAGCCCAGATAATAGAGTACCGCCGCGCGCGCGAGACGCAGGTGCGTTGTGCGGTGGAGGCGAAGCTGCCGACCGAGTTCGGCGAGTTCCGGGTGAGGGCCTACGAGAACGACCTCGACGACCTTACGCACCTGGCGCTCGTGATGGGTGAGCCGGAGGGCAAGGAGGATGTGCTCGTGCGGGTCCACTCCGCGTGCCTGACCGGCGACGCCCTGCATTCTCTGCGCTGTGACTGCGGCGAGCAGCTTGAGTCGGCGATGCGGCGCATCGCCGGGGAGGGCGAGGGAGTGCTCGTCTACATGCAGCAGGAGGGACGCGGCATAGGGCTCCTCAACAAGGTGAGAGCTTACCACCTGCAGGATGAGGGCCTGGACACCGTCGAGGCCAACCAGGAGCTGGGGCTCGCTCCGGACCTCAGAGACTACGGGCTCGCCGGCCAGATCCTCAAAGATCTCGGGCTCGAACGCGTGCGTCTCCTAACCAACAACCTCACGAAGGTCGTAGGGCTGCGGGGTTTCGGGCTCGAGGTCTCGGAGCGCATCCCGCTGGAGATCACGCCCAACGGCCACAACGAGCGCTACCTGAAGACCAAGCGTGAGAAGCTCAACCACGTCATAGAGAACCTCTAGGGGGGAGCGTGGAGAGCACAAACGGACCGAACCACATCGAGGGCAACCTCTCGGCCGCGGGCAAGTCCTTCGGGATAGTGGTCTCGCGCTTCAACGACTTCATCGTTCGGCGTCTCCTCGACGGGGCCCTCGACGCGATAAGGCGCCACGGCGGGGATCTCGATGCCGTGGACGTCGCGTGGGTGCCGGGGTCACACGAGATCCCTGTGGCGGCCAGGAGAATGGCGCTCTCCGGACGGTACGATGCGATTGTCTGCCTCGGCGCCGTGATCCGGGGCGCCACCGCCCACTTCGACTACGTAGCGGGAGGCGCGGCGAGCGGGATCTCCTCGGTCGCCCTGGAGGCGGACCTGCCGGTGATCTTCGGGGTCATCACGACCGAGACCATAGAGCAGGCCATAGAGCGCGCCGGAACCAAGCTCGGCAACAAGGGCTTTGAGGCCGCGGCGGTCGCCATAGAGATGGCCGACCTGATGCCCCGCCTCGGCGCTCGAAAAAGGGGGGGCGTGGATTCCGCTACGCCCCCCCGCTTCGGGTCTACCGGTTAGACCGGCGCTGCGACCTTCTGCACCTTGAAAGCCTTCAGGCAGGAGGTGCAGACCCACTCCTTGCGCGTCGTCGAGCCGACCTGGATGCGAACCTTTTGCAGGTTCGGGTTGCGGCGCCGGCGCGTCGCGCGCAGGGAGTGGCTGCGCGCGTTGCCGAAGTCCGGCCTCTTGCCGCACGAATAGCAGACTTTCGCCACGATAGACTCTCCTGTGCTAGGATACCCGTCGAACTGGGCCCCCGGGGGCTTCGCTTGCGCGTCGCCGCTCTCGGGCGTCGGCCGGAGATTGTACCAGATCACAGAGGGCAACAACCCGCGCGGGGCGCTCGGTCGCCCCGCGTTGTAGCGTTTCGGGAGGGTGGGGTTGGAGCTTAGAACGAGAGGATCTCGACGGTGTCGATAAGGCTGGCCTTCGTGGTGGCCGCGGCGCACGCGGCGCTTAAGTCCCAGGTTGGGCGCATCAACGCGCTCAACGTCTATCCGGTTCCCGACGGGGACACCGGCACGAACATGCTGCT
>JBFLXF010000220.1:0-4944 GCA_040757515.1 Actinomycetota bacterium | reverse complement strand
CGCGTCGTCACCGACTATGAGGTCTGGCCCGAAGGGACGGTGCTGCTGGAGGGCGGCGCGATCCGGGAGGTATCCCCCGACGACTACCCGCTCGCAGAGGCCGATGAGGTCCGCGAGCACGCCGGCTCCCTCATCCTGCCCGGCTTCGTTGACCTGCAGGTCAACGGCTCCTTCGGCGTGGACGTTGCCACCGAGCCCGGTCGCCTCCCGGAGCTCTCGCGGAGGCTCCTGGCGACCGGGACGACCGCCTACCTGCCGACCGTGATCTCCTCCCCAGAGAGCCTCTACGAAGAGACCTTGCCGCAGATAGCAACAGCCGTCTCCATGGGGGAGGAAGCGGAGATCCTCGGCGTCCATCTCGAAGGTCCGTTTATAGAGCTGGAGAAGCGGGGCGCGCACGCCGCCGCCCACGTTCGTCCGCCGGACCGCTCGCTCCTCGGGCGCCTGCTGGACCTCGCCCCGGTGCGGATGCTCACGGTCGCCCCGGAGCTGGAGGGTGCTGCGGAACTGATGGAGCTGGCCCGGAACCGGGGCGTCGTCGTCTCCGCCGGACACTCCGCCGCCTCCTTCGAGGTTGCCTACGCCGCCTTCGACGGGCCGGTCGCCGGGGTGACGCACCTCTTCAACGCCATGAGCCCGCTGCACCACCGGGAGCCGGGGCTGCCCGGAGCGGCGTTCGCGCACCCGAGAGCGGTGTGCGGCCTGATCGCCGACGGTCTCCACGTGCACCCGGAGGTGGTCGGGCTCGCCTTTCGCATGCTCGGCCCCGACCGCATCTACCTGACCACCGACGCGATAGCCGCCGCCGGCATGGGACCCGGCGAGTACCGCCTCGCCACCCGCACCGTCTATATGGAGAGCGGCGTCCCCCATCTCGCCAGCGGTGCCATAGCCGGTAGCGTCCTCACCATGAGCGAGGCGTTCGCCAACATCCTGGCCTTCACCGGCTGCACCATCCCCGAAGCCGCCCGCATGGTCTCAACTACCCCCGCTCGTCTCATCGGGGAGGGGAGACGCAAGGGCCGTCTCGCCCCCGGCTACGATGCCGACCTGACCGTCCTGTCCCCGGATCTCTCCGTCGAGGAGGTCTGGACGCACGGGAGACTCTCCTACTCAGCGGTAAAGGAGGCCTGAGCATGAGACGAACCGTAGACGGCGTTATTGTCGAGTGCGTGAGGGGCGATATCACTTCGCAAGAAGACATCGAGGCGGTCGTCAACGCGGCGAACGCCGAGCTCATGCCCGGCGGCGGGGTGGCTGGCGCGATCCACCGGGCAGCGGGTCCCGGTCTCGCCGAGGAGTGCCGTCCGCTCGCCCCGATACGCCCCGGCGAGTCCGTCATGACCGGCGCCCACGAGCTGCCGAACCGGTATGTGATCCACGTCCTCGGCCCCGTCTACGGCCGGGACGAGCCGGCGCCCGAGCTCCTCGCCTCCTGCTACCGCAACGCCCTCCGTCTGGCTGAGGAGCGCGGCGTCTCCTCAGTCGCCTTCCCGGCGATCTCCACCGGTGCCTTCGGCTACCCCGTGGAGGATGCCGCGCGAGTCGCCTTCCGCACGGTGCGCGAGGAGGCGCCCAGGCTGGAGAGCGTGCGCCTGATCCGCTTCGTCCTCTTCGGCGAGCGCGATCACGAGACTCACCGGCTGATCATGGCGGAAGCCCTGGGATGACCACACCTGCCGAGGCGCGGCTTGTTCATTCTCGAACCCTGTTGTAAGCTCTTGGCGCCCAAAATGGCGGATGATGAGGTCCACCCTTAATCGCGCTCGGCGCTGGTGGCTTCTACTCTCGGGCTTTGAGGCCCGTGGTAGGGGCTTTCTTTATGCCTCTCCGGGAGGGACGAGGAGGTCGGACAGCATTGAAGGCTACGGAGGTTGCGGTTTCCGGAGAAGTGGTCGCGCAGGCCACCGTGCGGCTGCGCTCGGAGCTCGAGTGTGAGCGGGTGATCCGGCTGGCCCACGAGCGGGGCGTGGCCTCGGCCACGGCGTACCGGGCGCCGGAGGGGGCCGACTCGCCGATCTTCGTGATGCTCCTGGATGGGGTAGATGAGATCGAGCACTTCCTCCCCGAACTGCTGAGGCTCATCCCGGGGGTGCCGGTCTCCGTGATCCGGGAGGAGGTCCTCCATGCCTCCCCGGAGGATTTTCTGCGCGGCGGCGCGCTCGCCCCAAAGCCCTTTGCGGTGAACCTCCGGCACGCCGGGTGGGTTTTTGCCGGAGGCTCTCTGGGCGCCGGAGCCCGCATCGCCGTGGAGACGCTCGCCTCCCGTCTGACGGCTTTCCACGCTGTCTTTCCGTGGGGCACGATGGCGGTGAACGTGCTCGGGTCGTTCGCGATTGCGATCTTCGGCGCCCTGCTCTTCGAGCGGTTCGTCGGCGAGCGGGAGAGGATGTTCTGGGTGCTCGGTTTCCTGGGGTCCTTCACGACCTTCAGCTCCTACGCCCTGCAGACCGCCGAGAGTTGGGAGAACTCGCCTTTGCTGGGTTCCCTCTACGGGGGTGGGAGCATGGCGCTCGGGCTTATCGCCGCTCTGCTCGGACTCCGTCTCGCCCGGAGGGCCATGTAGTAGTGGTCGAGGTGGCTCTGACGCTTGCGGGAGCAGGCATGGGCGCGGTCCTGCGGTACGCGATCGGCGGCTGGGTCGGCTACCGGATGGGGCCGGAGTTTCCGTGGGGAACTCTCATTGTCAACCTTTTGGGCTGTCTCGCGCTCGGGCTGCTCGAGGGTGCCGCGTCGCAGGATGGAGCGCTTCTGTTCGTGGTGGGCAGAGGCATTCTGGCCGGGTTCACTACCTTCTCAACCTTGATGCTCGAGACGATGAACCTGGCGCTCGCGCGGGAGAGCGACCGGGCTTTCTTCAACGTCGTCGGCAGTCTCGCGCTGGGGATCTTCGTTCTGCAGGTGGGACTCCGGATCGGGAGGTGGGCGACGGGATGAGAAGGGCCAGGCGAGTGCGGGTCTTTCTCGGAGAGGACGAACGGTACCGGGGGAGGCCGCTATTCGAGGCCATAGTGCTCGCGGCTAAAGAGAACGGGCTTGCCGGAGCCACGGTCTTCAGAGGCTTCATGGGATACGCGCCGCACGCCGATGTCGCGACGGCTGGTATCCTGCGTCTCGCGGAGAATCTGCCCGTAGTTGTGGATATAGTAGACAGCGAGGAACGAATAGAGGAGTTTCTCCCCTTTCTGCGCCAGGCGGTAGAGAGGGGGGTCGTGATCTCCTCCGTTGTCGAGGCCGAACAGGTAGTCCCCGAAGAAAAAGAGGGGTGAGACGTGGATCGGGTCTCTGCGGTCCGGGCGAGGGTCTATCTGAGGGACTCGGCCATCTTCAGGGGACGTCCGGCGTACGAGGCGATCTCGGCGGCGTTCCGGGAGGCCGGAGTCGGGGACGTCTCGGTCCACCACGGCATCATGGGATTCGATCGCTCCTCCGGCTTGCTCTCCGCGCGTCCCCTGCGCTTCCACCCCGACCTGCCGGTCGTCGTCGAGGCGGTGGGGAGCAGGGAGCTGATAGAGGCCGCCCTGCCCGCGGTCAGAGAGGCGCTCCCGCGCGGCCTGATCATGCTCTCCGAGGTGGACCTGCTCCTCCCCGCTTCCCCTCCCATCCGATAGAGTCGCTACTGGCCGTCGTGCTAGAATCAGTCCATGACCGACACGCCAAGAAAGGTCCGCAGGACCGAAGAGGAGTGGCAGGACCGGCTGACCCCCGAGCAGTACCGCATCACCCGGATGAAGGGCACTGAGCGCCCCTTCACCGGCGAGTACTGGGACAACAAGGAGGAGGGCATCTACCGCTGCGTGTGTTGCGGCACGCCGCTGTTCTCCTCGGAGACCAAGTACGACTCCGGGACGGGCTGGCCAAGCTTCTGGGAGCCCGTGGATGAGAGGAACGTCGAGACGGAGATCGACAGGAGCATCCCCTTTATGCCCCGCACGGAGGTCCTCTGCGCGATCTGTGGCGCCCACCAGGGGCACGTCTTCGACGATGGACCGGCGCCGACCGGTAAGCGCTATTGCATAAACTCCGCCGCTCTCCGTTTCGACCCGAAGAATAGTCTGGAGTAAAGTCCTCCGCGGCTCGCCGCTCTTCTATGAGCGCGTAAGGCGGGCGTCTATCGTCTATCATTGTCGTTCGTGTTACGCGGGTTTGACGATGCGCGCCGTCTCCTGAGCGGCAGGGATTGGGCGTACCTTCTCTGCCTGCTGGTGCCCGTTGCGCTCTATGGGTTGGCGCTCAAGGCCCTCAGCCTGACGCGCTACGCGCAGGAGCTCGGGTTTTGGGAAGTGCTCGAACTCTTGCGCTCGGACCTCCTGTTCGACGCGGGTTATGCGGCGTTGTGGGTCGGTCTCTTTACGCTGTTCCGGCATGGGCACGGTCGCGCCGCAGCGCTGGTGCTGTTGCACCTGACGGCGGTGCTCATCGTAGTCATAGAGACCTGCGCCTTCCAGTACCTCGAGACTACGGGGACGACCCTCGACTACAGCGTCGTAGCCTACTATCTGAGCACGCCGGGTGAGGCTGCGGGCGCTGTCTCCAGCGAGACGCCGCTCTACGCGTGGGCGGTGCTCTCTGCGGCCATCCTGTACGCGCTGGCGGGACCGGTCCTGCTGCTGAATCTCTTCGCGGGACGGGACGCCTCCCCCCTGCCGGAGCACGTCCCCGGCGGACGCACGCTCACGCGCGGGCGCTTTATCGCGGCGAGCCTCGGGGCGGGGGCGGGGGTGTTTTTGCTCCGGGAGTCGCTGCTACCGGTCGCCGCGCAGGGGCAGGCGGGTTCGGTCTCCCGTTCGCCGGTCTCCAACCTCATCGCTACCAGGATCGAGGAGGTCAGGATGGAGGCCGCCGCGGCGGAGGTGGAGGCGCTCAACAGGCTATCTGATTTGCGGCTCCGGGCGACGCCGCGCACCAGGAAGCGGCACATCGCCCTCATCCACCTGGAGTCCG
>JBFLXF010000219.1:0-5007 GCA_040757515.1 Actinomycetota bacterium | reverse complement strand
AACAGACGCGCAACCGTCGTAGTGCGCGTGAGCTCGATTATGTCCGCGAGCGACAGGGGAGCCAGCCACTCGGAGTTGTGCCGAACCTCCGTCCTCTCGGGGTCCAGGATAAGGTACGCCTGCTCCAGATAGGTCCGGGTGTTGGCCTCGATCTGCTCCGGGGAGAGCACGGGACGGGTCTTCGAGCGGCCAGAGGGGTCTCCCACGCGAGCCGTGTAGTCCCCGACCAGAAGGACGGCGATGTGCCCGAGATCCTGAAAGGCGCGCAGCTTCTTGAGGGCGATGGCGTGGCCGAGATGAATATCCGGGGCCGTCGGGTCCATCCCGAGCTTCACCCGAAGTCTCTCGCCGCTGCGCAGGCGTCTCTCCAGCTCCTCGCGCGGGATGACATCCACCGCGTTGCGGTAGATGGCGTCGAAGCGCTCCTCATCTAAGTCCATAAGAAAACTCAACCTCGTCGCAAGATTTCTGTAATGTCGGCCAGAGTTAGTGTAGTATACGCGCTCGATGGCCCGCACCTACCAGAGATCAGGCCGGGGCGGCAGACCCTCCAGGAAACCCGCCTCCAAGCGGCCGGTCCGGCTACCAGCAGGCGCCAGAAAGCGCAAGTCGCGCCGTGATGGTCTCGGATCCAGGATCGCCCGGGCCTTCGGGCTGCTGTTGGCGCTGGGCATAATCTGCGGGCTCGCGTTCGCGGCGGGCGGTTACCTGGGCGTGATCCGGGCGGTAAATCAGCTGGAGGAACCCAGGAACACCGAGACGCACCCCACCTACATCTATTCCGCGCCCGTCGGAGACAACGAGGACTCGCGGCGGGTCATCGGCACGATATTCCAGGGCCAGAACCGCAAGACCGCGCTCAAGAGCGAGATGCCGCCGCACCTCCTGAACGCGCTAGTCGCCAAGGAGGACGAGCGGTTCATGCAGCATCCGGGCGTGGATCTCTGGGGGATCATGCGGGCCCTGTATGTAGACATCCGGGCCGGTGAGAAGGTCGAGGGCGCCTCTACCATCACCCAGCAGTACGTAAAGAACGCCTACCTGTCCAACGACCGCACGTGGAAGCGCAAGATCAAGGAGGCTCTGCTAGCCCTCGAGGTAGAGCGTCGGATGAACAAGGACGATATTCTCGCAGCCTACCTGAACACCATGTTCTTCGGCAACAACGCATACGGCATCGAGGCTGCGGCCGAGACGTACTTCAACAAGAGCGTCGAGGACCTGACGATAGCCGAGTCGGCTACACTCGTGGGCATCCTCTGGTCTCCGTCCACGCTGGGCTCCGACAAAGACGCCGCCAGGGAACAGCGAGATCTGGTTCTGGACAAGATGTTCAACAACGGCTATATCTCGAGCCAGGACCACGAAAAGGCTCTCTCCGAACCCATGCCAGAGGAGTGGCCGATGGCGCCGATGATGGAGACCGGCCTCACCGGACCGCAGATGGCACGCAACTTCACCGACCTGGTGCAGGAGGAGCTCGTCGAGAGATACGGCGCGACGACCGTGGCGAGCGGCGGTCTGAGCGTCTACACCACGCTCAACCTTGAAGATCAGGCGGCGGCGACTGAGGTCGTCTACGGGCCAACCGGCTACCTCCCCAGCCCCGACCATCCCGACGCCGCTCTTGTCTCGATAGACCCGCAGACCGGCTTCGTTACGGCGATGGTCGGCAATCGGGACCAGGAATCGCACTTCAACCTGGTAACCCAGGGCCGCCGTCAGCCCGGCAGTTCCTTCAAGCCCTTCGCGTACATCGCCGCTCTGGAGCAGGGCATAGACCCGGACTCGACGACGTTCGTCTCGGAGAAGAAGACATACAGGATCCCGAACGGCGCAGGCAGCACTCAGAAGTGGAAGGTCGAGAACTTTAGCAAGGTCGAGCGCGGTCCCATAAATCTCACCGAAGCCCTCTGGGAATCAGACAACACGGTCTTCACCGACCTTGTGATGAACGTGGACGGCAAAGGACTGAAGAACGGCCCCGAGGCGGTGCTGGACGTCGCGCAACGGCTCGGCATCTCTGTGGACGCCTCGGAGAAGCCGCATCCCTCGGTGGTGCTTGGCACGAGGGAGGTCTCGCCCCTGGAGCACACGGCGGCATACGCCACGATAGCCAATGGCGGACGCAAGGTGGAGCCGACGGTGATCCAAAAGGTCGTCCGCAACGAGGGCACGGAGAACGAGGAGGTGCTCTACGAGCACGATCCGAGACCGGGCAAGCAGGTCATCGAGCCGGAGGTGGCGCGCAAGACGACCGAGGCTATGATCGGGGTCGTCACCCAGGGCAACGGCGGCAAGGCCGCTCTGGGCGACCGGCCCGTCGCGGGCAAGACCGGCACCTCGGAACGCTTCTTCGACTCGTGGTTTATCGGTTACACGCCGCAGCTGGTCACTGGCATCTGGATGGGCTACGCCGAGGGCGGAGCGACCCTGCAGGAGTATCTGGACCCGAACCGGGGAGCATACTACGGTACCCTGGGTTCCCCGACGGAGATCTGGCACGACTATATGGTCCAGGCCACCGAGGACATGCGCCCCGAGCGGTTCGAGGGCGTGGACGACAAGGTACAGAACGGGGCCATCACCGTCAGTCCCTCGAGCTCGCAACCTACCCGGACGGGGACCGCAACCTCCGGACAGACGACCCCCTGATAGCAGGGGTTCGCATCAAGCCGCGCTCCAGGATCTCCAGCGGAGGGCGTGAGACGTCCGGTTCGCCTTCGATCAGGTAACGCCACGGGAGCTCCGTCCCGCGACTGATGCCGATTCTGGTCGTGGCGATGATCTCCCCACTCGGCTCCTCTCCGGGGTAGACCGCGAGCCTGCCACAGATGAGGCAGCAGCCGTCCAGCGCCCGGTCCACACCAAGAGCCTGAGCGAGCTTACCGGGCCCATTGCAGAGGCCGTCTTCCCTTCCGCGCCTCCTAACCATCAGCGGCACGCCCTCAAGGGGGCGCAGCGCCCTGATGAGGACGGCGCTGCCCGTGCCTTCGCCTTCGCAGACGGCGTTGATCAGGTAGTGCATCCCATAGGAGAGGTAGACGTATGCCACGCCGGGCGGACCGAAGAGGTTACGGTTTCGCATCGTGGGTCCGCGGTAGGCGTGGCAGGCAGGGTCGTCGGACCGGTAGGCCTCCGTCTCGACGATCACACCCGAGGCGCGCCCCTCCGGGGAGTCGTGGACGAGCACGCAGCCGAGCAGATCCACCGCGACCTCGCGCGGATCTCTGTCGTAGAAGTCTGGCTCGAGGGGGCGGCCGCCGGTCAACCCTCGCCAGTCAGCTCGGAGATGCGCCGGGAGAGGGCATCGAGGTCGAGTCCCGCCTCAGAGCGGATCGAGGACTTGAGCAGCGGACGGACCTGCCCGATCTGGGCCTGGAGCTCCTGCAGCAGCTCCACCGCTCCGCTCTCGGCGCCGACCATGTCGCGCACGATGGTTCCCTCCGTCCGTCCGGCGACGAGCGGCTCGGGGATGCCGTCCACGTAGACCAGGGTGCGCCGGCCGCTGCCGCGCTCCTCCTCGATGGGGACGAGCGCGACGATCCTGTCCGAACGGACGTATTTTCCGAAACCCAGGTAGACGAGACGATCCGGGACCACCCTCATAACGGAGATCATACCATGGCGAGATCCGTCCCCAGACTATATATTCATCTGATGGCCCTTATCCGCAGACAACCGAAGCTAGTCGGGGAGAAGGTTGAGCTTCGCCGCCACAGGCGCGAGAACTACCGTCTCTACGGGGAGTGGTACGCGGATCCGGAGGTGTGGCGCCTGACGAGCTGGGCCGCCGCTCCGCCCACGCCCGCCTCGGTCGAGCAGCTGTATCGGGACCGGGAGGCGTCGAAGACGGAGGTGAGCTTCGCAATTCACCCGCGTGGAGAGAGGACGCCCGTCGGCGTCATCAGCCTGATGAACATAAGCGAGGCAAACGGCTCGGCGGAGCTCTCAGTGATCATCGGCCCACCCGCGGAACGCCACAGAGGCTACGGCTCGGACGCCATCTCGACTCTGGTTCGCTACGGCTTTGAGGAGTTAGGGCTCAACCGCGTCGGCCTGAGCGTCTTCGAGTTCAACGAGACCGCGATCTCGGCTTACAAACGCCTCGGCTTCCGCGAGGAGGGACGCCTGCGCGGCGCTCTGAAGCGGGACGGCGCTTTCCACGACGCGATCCTGATGGCGACCCTAAAGGAGGACCGGGCGTCTCGTCCCCGCTAGGATCTCACTCGGGCTCCGAAGCTTGCCTCCAGTCGCCCCGCGATGCGATCGATCTCCTTATTTACCTCGGCGTCGGTGAGGGTCCTCTCTCCCTGGAAGACGAATGAGAAGGCCACGCTCTTCTTTCCCTCGGGGACCTGAGCCCCAGAGTACAGGTCAAAGACGCGACACTCGACCATGATCGGGCTGCGAAGCGAGAGGATCGCGTGGAGCATCTCGCCCACCGGCACGCTCTCGTCCACCACCACGGCCAGGTCGCGGTCTACGGCAGGAACGTTCACAAACGGCTCGAAATGCGGCTCTGGATCGGGGTCGCAGGCAGCCAGGTCCAGCTCGAAAGCCGCCACGGGCCAGCCCTCCAGATCGAACCCGGCGGCGACCTCCGGGTGCAGCTCTCCCACCCATCCGGCCTCTTCGCCCCTGACGCGCACGATCGCCGAGCGTCCGGGATGCAGGAAGGGCTCGGACGCCGGTTCGAAGACCGCCCCCGGCACCAGCCTCTCTACGATGCCTTTCATCTCAAAGAACCCCGCGCGCACCTCGGAGACGTTCCATCCGGCGGGCCGCACGGTCCCGAACGAGACGGCTCCGGCGCGGGGCAGTTCTTCCACGCCCATGAGCCGCCCGGATTCCTCTCCTTCTGGCGCCTCGCCGGTCATCCTGAAGCGCAGCACCGCCTCGCGCGAGACTCCCTCCGGCGGCCGGGAGAGGAAGACGCGCCCGACCTCAAAGAGCGCCCCGCCGCGAGCGCCGAATGCCCGGTTGAGGGCGGCGGCGTCCAGCAAG
>JBFLXF010000218.1:0-5018 GCA_040757515.1 Actinomycetota bacterium | reverse complement strand
AGAGTCGGTGGTGAGGTGGGCGAGGGCTATCCTGCCTCTTTGCTCCCAGAGGCGAGCTCTCCCGCGGTGCGGGGCAGCCTGCGCCATGGCCAGGGCTGTCTGTCCGGCTGCGGGAGGCCTCGTGCCCCCTGAGGAGATCACGCACCCGGCTATCCCGCTTACCATCGTGACCTCACATCCGATGGTCCGGCCGCTATTCGGAGACGGGGGTCAGGTTCTCGCCCGTGAGGAGCGCCAGGCGCGTGTACCGCTCCAGTTCGTAGCCGCCGATCACGACTTCGCCCCCGCTCTCCGCCCAGGCGTGCGCCAGGAATTCTCCCCCGTCCCCCTTGACGACCCCGATGTGGATCCGGCACTGGTGGCCTCTGCGCAGCAGAAGGATCTGAGTCGCCAGAGCCTGCGTAAGACACGTTCTGGCCCAGGGCGTGAGCCTGCCCGCCGCCTCCACCGCCCAGACGACCTTCTCGACCGGGAACGAATCCGGCCCGCTGCGCTCCGCGGACGGCTTCGCCAGCCCGCCCGCGAAGCGCCGGAGGGTCCGGAACGGGAGTAGGACGAGGGCCAGCTTTACCGTCCAAAGCAGAAGAGCAGCCTTTATCAGAAGCCACCGCTCTCCGGCGGGAAGGCACACGAACTTGCGCAGACGCTTCACCGCACCTCCACGAGCCCCTCGTCGGCCAGCCTCTGAAGAAGCGCGACGACGTCCCGCTCGCAACGGTCGGGCTCGACGTCATACTCCTCCACGAGCACGTCCCTGATCTCCCGCACGCTCCTCGGCTGCTGAATCAGGCCCCAGATCCTGTGCCCCACCTCGTCGAGGCCGTAGTACGTTCCGCCCTTGAGATCCAGGATGGCGGCCTCGCCGCCCAGATCGCTAGAGACCTGGTCCCTGCTCGCCACGACGGTCGAATCCCTGGATATCTCATCTTTCAACGCGATCCTCCTCACCGTTTTCGAACTTCCGGCTCTGCGCAACGGCCCTCAGCTTCCTCCAGCCAGCGCTCCCGGTCAAGCGCAGAGGCCGCAGCAGGTAATAGAGGGGGAAGAGCGCGGCCGGCAGCGGCAGAAGCTGCCACTCCTGCAGGGTGGGAGAGGTGGCTTGGTAAGCGAGATAGCGCAACCTATCCCGGGAGCGGTCCATCATCTTCAGGTGAAAGGGCTGAAAGGCGCGAAT
Source organism: Actinomycetota bacterium (assembly GCA_040757515.1). Classification (GTDB taxonomy): domain Bacteria; phylum Actinomycetota; class Rubrobacteria; order Rubrobacterales; family Rubrobacteraceae; genus JBFLXF01. The sequence goes on along the minus strand of JBFLXF010000218.1, from coordinate 3,844 downwards.
ACCGAGTATTCCTTGCGGGATCTGCTCTTCGGAGAAGAGACGCTCGCGGACGTCGCCGGCCAGATCGAGCACCGCCGCGTCGGCGCGCGCCGTGCGCAGGACATCCTCGGGAAGGTCCGCGCCCGCCACCTCATTGGCCAGGAAGAGGCCGAGGAGCAGCATTCTCCGGCACTTGAGGGCACCGGCCCGCTCCAGAAGCCGTCCCCAGTCCGGCTCTTCGAAGGAGCCCGTCAGCTCGGCGATGTCCCGGATCCAGCCCAGCCGCGTCCACAGGTGTGCGCCTCCGTGGACGGCGAGGATCAGGATGAGATCCTCCGGCGGGAAGGTCGGCACGGCGCGGCCGCCTAGCGGCACCCGCATGGCGCGCCCCCACAGCTCTTCGAAGTCGAGCGGGAGAGGAACGTACCTCTGGGATACCGTCCAGTGCAGCTCGACCGCGCTGCCGTCCTCCCGGTAGTACGAGCACTCGCGGTCGTAGCGCAGGAAGGCGGCCTCCTGGGCGGGCGTCAGGCGGTGCTCCGGACGGTACCCGAAGGAGACCAACACCTCCCGAGCCTCCCGGACATCCGCCTCCGGGACCAGGAGGTCCAGATCACCGAACTCCCGGAGCGCGAGATCCCCGTAGGCGAGCGCCGTCAGCACCGGCCCCTTATAAGGGATGGCGCGTATGCCGCGCGCCGCAAGCTCGTCGAGTAGCCGTATCAGCTCTCCACTCAGGAAAAGGTTGCGCAGCCGGAGGTGCTGGACGTGTCCCCTGAGGCGGTCCAGGACATCCCCGGGCACTTTCTCCGACCGCAGGCTCTGGAGCCTGCGGTACAGGAGCGGCGCCACCGCGTGGGCGCGAGCCATCTCCACCAGGCGATCCCAATCCACGCCGCTCCGGATGAGAGCCCCTACGCGCCCGTCGGCCCCGGAGGACCACGAGACCCGCGCGCACTCCATGAGCATCTCGGGTTCGGCAGCTATCGAAGAGTCCATAATCCACCGGCCGGTCAGAGGCTCCGACATAACGGGCGAGATGCTCCTCGCCGGCCGCCATCTCCCGGCATCCTCCAGAGAAGATCTTACCTCCATAAACACAATCCCCGATACAATCCTACGTCCCGACGCCCGTCCACGCTGTCGTCATCTAACCCAGCATCAACCTGGCACCGACGAAGACCAGCATCAGCGAGAGGACCACCTTCAGGGGACGTCCGGGCAACCACGGCGCCACCCGACTCCCTATGATGACGCCCGGGATGCTCCCCACGAGGAGCGCTCCGACCAGGGTGAAGTCCACGTTGCCGTGCCCGATGTGCGCCAGCCCGGCCACCAGGGAGAGTACGGTGGCGTGCGCAATGTCGGTGCCGACCACGACGGCCGGAGAGAGCGGGTAGAGCAGAAGCAGGATCACGGCCATGATGCTCCCCGAGCCTATGGAGGTCAGCCCCACCAGATAGCCGCCGACGGCGCCGAACAGGACGGTCGACACCCTCCGGCGGCGGCTCATCGAGCCCTCGCCGCTCCACCGGCTCGCCTTCCGCTCCGTCCACCGTCCGGGCAGGAAGGTGCGGAGGATGAGAGAGGCCCCGACCAGGACGAGGGTGGCCGCGATTACGGCCGTCATGATGGCGTCTACCCGTCCGGCCTCAAAGGAGCCCTTTATCCACTCCAGGGTCTGTACGCCGAGCAAGCTCGCCGGGATGCTGCCCGCACCCAGGAAGAGCGCCACCTCCAGGTTCACCGAGCGCTGCCGGTAGTGTTGCAGGGAGCCGGCTGATTTGGTGACCGTAGCGTAGACCATGTCGGTGCCTATGGCGGTGGGTGCGGGAACCCCCATCGTGAAGACCAGAAAAGGCGTCATGAGCGCGCCGCCCCCTACTCCCGTCAGCCCGACCAGAAAGCCGACCAGAAGGCCAAAGAGAGCGGGGCCCGCCTCTAAGCCCACCCGTACCCATCCTCCCGCAGAGTGCGGGCAACCGCCCGCGTCGTCATCCCATTCAAGACCGCGAGCCACTCAGGACGGCTACCGGGCTCGACCGGCGCACGAGGACCTCGTGGCGGAGCCGCTCTCCGGGCCACACCCTGTAACGCGGCCCCACTATGCAGTTCTCGACAAAGGCGCCGGACCCGACGGAGGCCCCGGGCAACAGGATGCTGCGCCTCACGATGGCTCCCCCCTCGATCCGGCAACCGTCCCCCACCGTAACGCCTCCGGCCAGCGTGACCGCCGGACCGATCATGGCGTCCCGGCCTACCACCACGTTCCCCGCGAAGGTGATCGAGGGGTGAAGGCGGGCATCCCGGTCCACCCAGAGTCCCTCGTCCCACCGCTCGCCCGGGATCCTGACCCGCACCCGGCGTGCGAAGACGTCCCGCTGGGCGGCGCGGTAGGCATCCAGCGTACCTATATCCGACCAGTAGAAGTCACCTTCGTAGCCGACGAACCTCTCCCCTGCCTCCAGCAGGCGCGGGAAGACGTCTTTAGCGAAGTCGAAGAAGGTGTCTTCGGGGATATAGTCGAGCACCTCCGGCTCCAGGACGTAGATGCCGGTGTTGGCCAGATCGCTGATCGCCTCTGCGGGGTCCGGCTTCTCCTGGAAGGCCAGGATGTTGCCGGCGGCATCGAGCTCCACGACCCCGTACTGGGAGGTGTCCTCGACGCGCATCAGCGCCAGCGTGGCGAGGGCCCCCTTCTTCCTGTGGAAGGCGACGACCTGGCGCAAGTCCACGTCGGTGAGCGCATCGCCCATTATCACCAGGAAGGTGTCCCGGAAACGGTCCGAGATCCGCCTTACCCCGCCAGCCGTGCCCATGAGCCTCTCCTCACGGGTCACGTTTACCGTCATGCCGTTCATCCGGCTTCTGTGCCCGTAGCGTTCCAGTATCGCCTCGGCCAGGTGGTAGACGTTGACGTGAACCTCGCCCACCCCGGCATCCTGCAGCAGCTCGAAGATGTGCCCGATCATCGGCTTGCCGGTGACCGGCGCCATGGGCTTCGGGATCTCGTCGGTGAGCGGGGCGAGCCTCGTGCCCTTCCCGGCCGCCAGAACCATCGCTTTCAGCATGCGCATGGACCGCCTTTCCGCTCCGCGAGCCCCCCTCAGGAGCCCGCGGTCTCTCCGGATCTCTCACCGGCCGGGGGACTCTTCTCCACCGGCTCAACCCCTACAAGCCCCACCGTCGCGCCGGGTTCCCTGACAAAGAAGGCCTCCGGCTCGATCGGGAACACGACCCGGGCCGTGCAATCTCCGACGCAGTGCTCCTCCACGAGGCTCAAGGCCCCCAGCAAGCTCTGCGCCTGGACTATCAGCCTGCGACAGGCGGTGCCGTTCTCCGTCAACTCGACCGCTACCCTGATCATCGCTCCTCCTCGTGCCTCCGGAGGACCCGCCCGCCGGAGTCGCCCTCTCTGTCGGCCTCGGCGCAGACGGCCTCGATGTACTGCCTGAGATCCGCCGCCCGCATCGGCCAGGGCAGGTAGTGGTCGGCCCTCGCCCGCAGCGCCTCGGGAGGGCGGCCGAGCTCGGTGACGCGGATGTCTGCGGCGTCCGGATCGCCGCTCAGAATCTCCAGGATGGTCTCGCGGCGGCCGGCGCTGATCCCCGGCGCGAGGATAAGCACTCCCACCTCCCGGATCAGCTCTCGGACTCTCTCCGGACAGTCGAGCAGTCCCTGGTCCTCCAGTCTGACACGGCGGTCGATCCCTCGCAGCAGCAACGACAGGGCGTTGCCCACCACGGGATCGCCGTAGATGATGGCCACGGTCGCCGGCCTGTGCATCCTCTCCGTACCCAAGCTAGCATCCAGAAATGCCACTGGCATAAGCCTCGATGTACCGTTCTCTCATGAGGAGAATGAT
>JBFLXF010000217.1:4136-5022 GCA_040757515.1 Actinomycetota bacterium | reverse complement strand
GAGCTGATGAAGGCCATGATCGAGGCGGGGGCCGCCGGGGTCCACTTCGAGGACCAGCTGGCTTCCGAGAAGAAGTGCGGCCACATGGGCGGCAAGGTCCTCATTCCGACCGCGCAGGCTATCCGCAACCTGATCTCCGCGCGCCTCGCCGCCGACGTGTGCGGCGTCCCCACGGTGCTCGTCGCCCGCACCGACGCCGACGCTGCGAACCTGATCACGAGCGACGTGGACCCCGCCGACGAGCCGTTCCTCACCGGCGAGCGGACGATGGAGGGCTTCTACCGGGTGAAGCCCGGACTCGACCAGGCCATTGCCCGCGGGCTCTCCTACGCTCCCTACGCCGATGTGGTGTGGTGCGAGACCTCGACGCCGGATCTCGGCGAGGCGAGAGAGTTCGCCGAGGCGATCCACGAGAAGTTCCCCGGCAAGCTGCTCGCGTACAACTGCTCGCCGTCGTTCAACTGGAAGAAGAAGCTCTCCGACGAGGAGATCGCGAGCTTCCAGGAGAAGATCGGGGAGATGGGCTATAAGTTCCAGTTCGTCACCCTCGCCGGCTTTCACGCCCTCAACTACTCCATGTTCACGCTCGCCCACGACTACAAGGACCGTGGCATGGCCGCCTACTCGGAGCTGCAGCAGGCGGAGTTCGCCGCCGAGAAGTACGGCTACACCGCCACCAAACACCAGCGCGAGGTCGGCGCGGGCTACTTCGACGAGGTCGCGCAGGTCGTCGCGGGCGGTATGGCCTCCACCACCGCCCTCACCGGCTCGACCGAAGAGGCCCAGTTCAACGCTCCGGAGGACCCCAACACCGGCCTGCCCGGCTCCACCGAGAACCAGCAGTTCGTTCGCTGAGGAAGATGGAGGGGCCGCAGCGTACGCTGCG
>JBFLXF010000217.1:0-4126 GCA_040757515.1 Actinomycetota bacterium | reverse complement strand
GCCCCGGGGCCGGCGGCCCCCCCTCTCGCATATGCCGGAGGAGGTATGCATGAGGGAGTGCAAGAGAGGCGAGGCGGACGTACCGCTGCCAGAGGACGAGGCGTCTGTTGAGGTGGATCCCGGACGTACGCAGGGTCTCCGCCGCCCTTCCGGTGACCCGGAGGATGACGAGTGGCAGGAACTGACCACGCGCGATCCCGCGTTTCTGCTCGACGATCCGCCGGGTGCGGATTGACGCGGCATGATTCGTGCGTGAGCCCTCTTAGAGACAGGCGCCCGCTCCCCGGCGGCGTGCCGCGCTACGTCTGAGCCTACGGGGACGGCGGCGGTGACCTGCGCCGGAGCAGGCCGCCCGGTGAGCGCCTCAAACGCGAGATAGCCTTCCCGGAGCTGCCGGTGGAGGGATGGCGCGCGGTGCTCGCGGCGTACCGGAGATTGTGGAGACTAGAGTATGGGTTAGGGAGGCGAGCGGCGGGGCATAAACCGGGGGAAGTGCCGGCAGATCGGGAGGAGAACCGTGGATTTCAACCCTGAAGAGGCGTCCCGCTACCTGGATGGCGTCGAGTACCCGGCCGGCAAGGCGGAGATCGCCTCTGCCGCCGAAGGCAACAATGCACCTGAGGTTCTGGTCGAGAGGATCAAGACTCTAGGACGTAACGAGTTCTCGAGCGAGGAGGAAGTCGTCGCAGAGCTGCGAGCCTCTCCTCGATCCACCTGAACGAGAGATGAACCTCAAGAGGTCGCTTATCCTGCCCGCGGCGGGCGAGCCGGACTTCGGTAGAGGCTCGATCTTCTTCGTCGGGACGGCTACGGTCCTGATCCGGTACGCCGGCTTCACCATCCTGACCGACCCGAACTTTCTGCATGCCGGTGACCATGTGCATCTCGGGTACGGGCTCGTCTCCAGACGTAAGACTAACCCCGCCGTCGAGATAGAGGACCTGCCACCCCTGGACTTCGTCCTGCTCTCTCACCTGCATGGCGACCACTTCGACCGCGTAGCGGAGCGCAAGTTGAACAGGAGGACGCCGATCGTCTCTACCCGCCACGCCGCCCGCTACCTCTGGAACCGGGGCTTCGAGAAGGCGCAATCCCTCGACACCTGGGAATCACTGGATATCGTGAAGGGTGACGCGGCCCTGCGCCTCACCGCCATGCCCGGCACTCACGCGCCCGGCGCCCTGGCCAAGGCGCTCCCACCGGTAATGGGCAGCATGCTGGAGTTCGCTGGTCCGGACGGAGAGGTGCGGCTGCGTATGTACATAAGCGGGGACACGCTCGTCCACGACCGGCTGCGGGAGATACCGCACCGCTATCCGGAGATAGACCTCGCCCTGCTCCACCTCGGAGGCACGAGGGTGCTCGGCATACTCGTGACCATGGATGCAGAGCAGGGCGTCGAGGCGATGAGGATCATCGGCCCGCGCGCGGCCATACCGATCCACTACAACGACTACACCGCGTTCAAGTCGCCGCTCGAAGACTTCAAGCGGGCGGTGGAGAAGGCGGGACTGGCCGATAGGGTCCACTACTTGAGGCACGGCGACACCTACGAGTTTCAGGTCGCCGGGGCGGGGTAGGGGTGCGTGGCCCCGGCACGGCGAGACGGTCTGCCGGGCTGTTAGGCGGGGATGTCCAACACTATCTTGCCGATGCCCGTTCCCTCTTCCATGTACTTGAGCGCGTCGGCGGCCTCTTCGAGCGGGAAGGTCTTGTTGATGACCGGGCGCAGCCCGCGCTCCTGGTACAGCTCCAACATCGCGCCGAACTCCTCGTTGGTGCCCATGGCGGTCCCGAGTACGGTTATGTGTCGCAGGAAAATCCTGGGTAGCACGAGCTTGGGGACCGGACCCGCCGTCGCTCCGAACGAGACGATGCGGCTTCCCGGCTTCGCGATCGAGAGAAGCGCGTTGAACGTTTCGCCGCCGACGGAGTCCACCGAGAGGTCCGCTCCGCCGGTCATGCTCCTGAGTTCCTTTGTCCAGTCCTCGGAGTTGTAGTTGACGCCGCCTTCGGCTCCGAGTTCCTTCGCCTGCTCGATCTTCTCGTCGCTCCCGCTGGTGACGAAGACGCGCGCGCCCAGAGCGCTGGCGATCTGGATGAGGAACGTCGCCACCCCGCCTCCGGCGCCCGGTATCACGACGGTCTCGCCCTCACGCACCTGCCCGCGCGTCACGAGCGCCCGGTAGGCGGTGAGCCCCGCGAGCGGGACGGCCGCCGCCTCCTCGTGCGAGAGATGGGAGGGCTTGGGGAAGACGTTCTCTGCGGGCACCTTCACGAACTGGGCGAAGGTGCCGTCGTCCGGTAAGCCAAGGATGCGGTACTCCTTGCCGGGCTTGGCCGGGTCGTCGCCCCAGTAGAGAGCCGGGTTTATGACGACCTCGGTGCCCTCGGAGGGACCGTCGGCGCCGTCGCCGCGCGCTGCGACCTCGCCGGAGCCGTCGGAGCCCAGGATCACGGGGAGAGCCTCGGCCTTCGCGCCGGGGTACATGCCGCGGGTGACGAAGGCGTCCCGGCGGTTGAGAGCTGCGTTGTGGAGGCGGACGACGACCTCGCCGGGACCCGGCTCCGGCTCGGGTACGTCCTCGTAGACCAGGCTCTCGGGGCCGCCGATCTCGTGCAGGCGCATCGCTTTCATGGTCGCTCCCTCCGGTCGAACAGGTTTCAGGCGTCAGCTTATTACTGATGCCCGCTTCATGCTCTCGGGTAAACGTTATGGCCCGCCGCGTTTGGTCTTTACCGGCGCGGCGGGCCGCAACCTACGACACGCTCTAGGCTCGTAGCCTTACGCTCCCTTACGCGAAGGCGCTCATGCCGGTGATCTCGCGCCCCACGATGAGCGACTGGACGGTGTCGGTGCCCTCGTAGGTGTAGACGATCTCCATGTCCGAGAGGTGCCGGGCGACCTGGTACTCGAGCAGGACGCCGTTGCCGCCCATGATGTCGCGGGCGTCGGCGCAGACCTGGCGGGCCTTCTTAGCATTGTTCATCTTCGCCAAAGAGGCCATCCCGCCGGTCATCTTGCCCTGCTCCTGGAGCTTGCTTAGACGGTAGACCATGAGCTGCATGCCCGTGATCTCGGCGAGCATGTTGGCGAGCTTGTTCTGGATGAGCTGGAAGCCCGCGATCGGCTTGCCGAACTGCACCCTCTCCTTGGCGTACTGCAGCGCGGCCTCATACGAGGCTATGGCGTGCCCGATGGCCTCCCAGGCCACGCCGGCCCGCGTCGCCGTGAGGACCTTGTTGGTGTCCTTGAAGGAGTTGGCGCCTTCGAGCTTGTTCTCGACCGGTACGCGCACGCCTTCGAGCTTTATATCGGCCTGCCAGACGGCGCGCTTGCCCATCTTGCCCTTTATGGGCGTGGCCTCGTAGCCCTCGGGATAGGAGCCGTCGGCGTTCTTCTCCATGACGATGCCCTTGACCTGCCCGTCCTCGACGTCGCGCGCCCAGATCACGACCACGTCAGCGAAGGTCGCCCCCCCGATCCAGCGCTTCTCCCCGTTTATGACGTACTCGTCGCCCTCCCGGCGCGCCGTGGTCTCCAGCATCACCGAGTCGGAGCCGTGCTTGGCCTCGGTGAGCCCGAAGCAGCCGACCTTCTCCAGCCTGGCCATCGCCGGAAGCCACCGCTGCCTCTGCTCCTCGGAGCCGCAGATGTAGATGCTGCCCATCGCCAGCCCCGAGTGGACGCCGAGCAAGGTGTTGAGGCTGCCATCGCCCCTGGAGAGCTCTATGGCCGCAAGCCCCGTCGCTACCAGGCTCAGGCCCGGACACCCGTAGCCCTGTATCGAGCCGCCGACGATCCCAAGCTCCGGGAGCTTGTAGAAGAGATCGAGCGGCATCTCCTCCTTCTGCCAGTACTCGTTGATGACCGGGATGACCTCGCGGTCCGCAAACTCTCTGACCCGGTCCCGTACCTCGCGCTCCTCGTCGGTCAGCAACTCATCGATCAGATAGTAGTCCGTTCCTAGAGACCTGGTGACGTCGGCGATCACGAAGCTCCTCCTTCCATGAAAAAGCTTGTCAAGTTTCGTTTCGCTACTGTGCCTCTCCTCTTGGAGAACCCTTCGGTCATCCTTCCATCCGCGCCCGTCCGGCCAGGGACCAAACGGCGCATTCCACTCGT
>JBFLXF010000216.1:0-5028 GCA_040757515.1 Actinomycetota bacterium | reverse complement strand
CGCCTCTTCGAACTCCGATCGGGCGCTCAGCGCCGCCCCCATGCCCCACAGGGCGCGCGCCCGGTCATGCGCCATCCCCAGATCGCTCAGCAGGCGGTTGGCCTCCCGGTAGGCCGCCAGCGCCTCCGGATACAGGTTGAGCGCCAGGTATGCATCGGCCATGTCGAGCACGAGAAGGTGTTCGTGCGCGGAAGCCTCATGGGTCCTGTACAGGCGCCGGACCTGTTCGAACGCCTTGAGACCCCTCGCGTAGTCGCCCAGCAGGACATACGTCTCCCCCGCGTTATGCAGAGCCACCGTACGCCCGACGAGAAGGCCCGCCTTCTCGTAGATCGCCGCTGCGGTCTCGTGAGCGGCCAGGGCTTCGCTGCCGCGGCCGAGGCGCGCGAGAACCGCCCCGCGATTGGTGACGACATCCGCGAGGCGCTCCTCGATACCGAGATCCCGGTAATGGCTTTCGGCGATCGTGTACGCCTCGAGCGCCTCGTCGTAGCGACCCATGTACTCGTAACAGCCGCCAAGGTTCTGATGAACGAGGGCTACGAGCAGATCCCGCTCAGACGGGAGTGCCTCAAGCTCGCTCTTGCCGTCGAGCGCGTCTAGAACGGTCCGTCCGGCTTCGAGTGCCTCTCCGTAACGTCCCAGCTCGAGCAGCGCGGCCATCTTCCCGACGTTGGTGCGCAGGGCCTCGAGGTTCATGCCGAGAGCGACGTAGCCATCGTGGGCGGCTTTCGTAAGGCGAAGGTCCTCCTCGAACTCCCCGTTCAAACTGTGCGCTCCGGCGCGTATGTAGCTGGCGCGCGGCACGGCGGCGGGGGCACCAGCCTCACCGGCGATCCCGGCGCACAGCTCGGCCAGCAGGCGCGCCTTTCCCGGATCTTCGCCCAACAGATGCTCGGCGACATCCAGTAGCCGGTCCAGCCCCCGAACGTCCAACAGACCCGCTTTGCGCAGATATCCGGCTCGCTCCTCTCGAGTGGGTAGCGAGAGAAGTTCGTCTACGAGCCGGTGGGATACCTCTTCTCGTTGCGCCGGCACGCGACCATTTTACGCCTCAAGCTCGATGGGGGAGATGACGATCTCGACGTCCCCGGTGCTTACGAGCAGTTCGTAAGATCCGGGGGCGACATCCTCGAAGGCGAACTCGCCGAGATCGTCGGTGCCGGTAGTCTCCACCTCAGAGGTCTCCTGCAGGAGCCGGACGGAGAAGGAGCCGGGGTTCACTTCGCCTGTTCCGGGCAATACCTGCCCCTCGAGATCCAGCCTCCTCCGGCCCCGGCGCGAGCGCACGTTTAGTGCGATGTCGGCGACGTCGGTGGTGTAGATGAGCTGGCGCCCGGCACCATCTATGGAGGCGGAGCGCACGCCGGCGGCGGCCGCCTGCAGCCCGCTGTCGAAGGCGAGCGCCGCCACCAGACGCCGCAGCGGGCCGGGGTGGCGCCTCCTCCCGGCGTACTCCTCGAAGCGGCGCTCCAGCTCGCCCCGCAGGCGCTCCGGCGGCTCTTCGAGGACCGTCTCCTCGCTCGCCTCGTAGAAAGCCCGCAGAAACTCGACCTCCGCGAGTGTCGCCTCGCCGGCGGCCTCCACCCGCCTCTCTACCTTCCGGCCCTCCTCTTCGGAGAGGCGGCCTTCCAGCCAGTCCACCAGCCGCTCAAACCCTATCTCTTCGTTCTGCGCCAAGTCATGCTCCCGCTCGTCTTCTCTCCTTCGCGCCATATATGCCGGAAGAGAGGCGCTGAGATACCCCTTCCCACCCCTATCAAAAGGCGCCTAATGCTCGAGCAACACCTCCTTGAGGCTCTTGAGGCAGCGGGCGCGGGTGGGACCGATGCTCCCGATGGGCATCCCCAGGCGCTCGGCCACCTCGGCGTAGGATGGCCGGTCGGGGCTGAAGTAGAGGGCCATCAGGAGCCGGCGGCAGGGCTCGCTAATAAGGGATAGGCCCTGATTCAGCCACTCCGCCGTCTCCCAGCGCGCGGCGAAGTCCTCCTCCCGCTGCTCCGGGAGCGTCGGGCTCCCGGAGAGGTCCTCCTTCCCGCTGGTGCTCTCGCGGCGGTTGCGCTCCAGCATCTTCCAGGTGTGGCGCCGGGCGACGGTAGCGAGCCAGGGGCCGAGCCGGCTGTCCTCGCGCAGCCGGTCGAGGCTCTGCAGGAGGATCGTGAAGGTGAGCTGAGCGATGTCGGCGGCGTCGTCGCGCGAGAGGCCGTAGCTCAGGGGGATGGAGTAGACGAGCCGCTCGTAGCGGTCGAGGGCCGCGCGCCACGCCCACGCCTCCCCCTTCCGGCAGGCCAGGATCAGCTCCCGGTCGGACTCGCGCGCGGCTCCCATCAGGGCTCCCATGTTAAAGCATCGGCCGTCCTCCATGCGCCCCAGGACGGATATCTCCGGATGAGAGAACTCTAACCGGAGGGACGTATCTTTCGACATTCCCGGGCGCAACTGTCTGGCGAAGGCAAGAGACCCGGAAGGAGGTGACAGAACGCGGAACGTTAGAAGGCTCTAATCCCGGTCCAGATTAGATTCCTCTCACCATCGTCTAACGACCCTTTAAGAAAGGCGAGGGAGAATGGGGTCACAGGCTCAGGGAGAGCCCTCCCGGACAAGGCAGAGCAGTGAAGTTGAGCAGAGGAGGTGAACAGGATGGCTTTCGCCGCACTGTCCCCGGCCCGGACCTACCGGTTCAGCAGCACGGATACCCGCACCGGACGCAGGCGTCGTCGTCGCCGCCGTCGGGCCCGCCGTCGTCGCCGCACGACCTAGGGTCGGCGAGGCGGATCACCAACCGGCACGCCTTCCCCGGAGGGCGTGCCGGTCTCTATGCCGGGAGAACGAGAGCGAATGGATCTCAACAAGACAGCGGAGAGACTCCGGTCCCTCCCCCGGTGGCTCTTCTCGGGCGCCGAGGAGGGTAAAGGGCTCGTCGCTGCCGCGCCGCCCGTGCCGGTGCGCGAGATCTTCGCGCGCTTCTGGCCCTACGCGCGTCCCTACCGGCGCTGGCTGGCGCCGGTGCTCCTGCTCGTCGCCCTCGGTCCGGCGGCCGAGGCGGCGACGATCTGGATGTACAAGATCCTGGTCGACGAGGTCCTCATCACCCAGAACTTCGGCCTCCTGCTCTGGGTCGCGCTCGCCTATCTCGGCCTGACGGTCCTCGACGGCGCGGTCCGCTTCTGCGACGAGTACCTGGCGAGCTGGGTCGGCGGCCGCTTCGTGGTGGACCTGCGCACCGCTCTGTTCCGGCACCTGCAGATCCTGCCTCTCGGCTTCTTCGAGCGGCGACAGCTCGGGGACATGCTCTCGCGCCTCTCCGACGACGTGGACGCCATCGAGGAGCTTCTGCTCTCGGGGGCGGCCCAGGCCATCGCCTACATCTTTCAACTGATCTTCTTTGTCGGCGCGCTCTTCTATCTGGAGTGGCGGCTCGCCCTCGTATCGCTCTTCGTGGCCCCGGCCTTCTGGCTTCTCGCCCGCATCTTCTCGCGCCGCATAAAGCGAGCGGCCCGCGAGGAGCGGCGTCGCAGCGGCTCCATAGACGCCGTCGCCGAGGAGAGTCTCTCGAACGTCGCGCTGGTGCAGGCATACAACCGTCAGTCGTACGAAGCCGCCCGCTTCCACCGCGAGAACCTCGGCGGCTTCGCGGCGGAGATGGCCGCCACCCGTCTGGTCGCCCTCTTCTCCCCGCTCGTGAACCTGATACAGCTTGGCGGCATGCTCGTGGTCGTCGTGCTCGGGACGTGGGCGGTCGCCCGTGGCGCCCTGAGCATAGGCGGCCTCCTGGTCTTCCTCGTCTACCTGAGTCAGCTATATCGTCCGATCCGGGGCCTCAGCAGCCTCCTGAATACGGTCTACGAGGCCTCAGCCGGTGCCGAGCGCATCATGGAGTTTTTGGACCAAAGGCCCGCCGTCGAGGAGCGCGAGGACGCCCTGATCCTGGACCGCGCCTGCGGCCGCGTCGCCTTCGAGGGCGTCTCCTTCAGCTACCCAAGCAGGGAGCGGCAGGCGCTCTCGAACCTCTCTTTCTCGGTCGGGCCGGGCGAAGTGCTGGCGCTCGTCGGGCCTTCGGGGGCGGGGAAGTCAACGGTGGCGAAGCTACTCTTACGCTTCTACGACCCCGAGGAGGGACGCATCACCCTCGACGACCACGACCTGCGCGACCTCTCGTTGGACTCCCTGCGCGAGAACGTCGCCGCGCTGCTGCAGGAGACACTCGTCTTCGACGGGACGGTGCGCGAGAACATAGCTTACGGCAAGCCGGGCGCCACCGAGGAGGAGATAATGGACGCCGCGAAGGCCGCCGACGCTCACGAGTTCATACAGACGCTGCCCGAGGGTTACGATACTGTCGTGGGTCAGAAGGGGCGGCTGCTCTCAGGCGGACAGCGGCAGCGGATCGCCATCGCACGGGCGATGGTGCGCGACGCGCCGGTGCTCGTCCTGGACGAGCCGACTACGGGCCTCGACGCTCGCTCGGGCGAGAGGGTGATGGGGCCGCTGCGACGGCTCATGGAAGGAAGGACCACGATCGTCATCTCCCACAACCTGATGACGGTGCGCGACGCGGACAGGATAATCGTGCTCGCGGACGGGCGCGTCGCCGAAGAGGGCACGCACGCGGAACTCCTCGAGCGCGGAGGCACCTACGCCCGCCTCTACCGCCTGCACGACAAGGAGGTGATCCAGGAGCATTGACCGACCACCTTACCGATGGGGATCTCACCGACACCGAGTTAACGGACACGGGAGATCCGCACGCCGGCCCGCCGCCGCTTGCGGCCGGGATAGAACTCGCGCCCGGGTACGAGATACTGGACCATCTGCACCGGAGCAACAACTTCGACGTCTACGACGTCTTCTCCGAGGAGCGGGCCTGCCGCTGCATCGCCAAGACACCCATACCCGATCTCACCGAAGACGAGGAGCTGGCGGACCGCCTGCTCCGGGAGGGCCGCCTGCTGCAGCGGCTCACGCACCCTCACATCGTGCGCGCCTACGAAACCATCGAGAGGCCGGGCCCGGCCCTCATCCTGGAGA
>JBFLXF010000215.1:0-5041 GCA_040757515.1 Actinomycetota bacterium | reverse complement strand
CAAACCGCTCTCCGGGTACGGTGTGCGCTACGGGAGCCGGCTTCTGTACGCTTTCTGCGCGCACTTTGGCCTGACGCGCGCGAGCGTCATCGGACACGACATCGGTGGTGCTATGGCGGTCAAGCTCGCCGCCGACCACCCGGACGTGGTGGGGCGGCTGGTGCTCGTCGCCACCCCGGCCAACGAGGAGCAGATAGACCTGCCGACCCCGCTCTGGCTGGCTACGCTGCCGGTGGTGGGGCCCCTCTTCTACACTCTGGGGCGCTACACGCGGGCGGTGCGCAGGATGTGGATGCGGCCGTTCGTCCTTGAGGCGGAGGACCTTACCGACGAGGTCATAGACGACGCCGGGCGCTCCACGCCCGCTGCAGCGAGCAAGACGCTCGGCGTGGCGCGGCGTGAGATTGCGCGCGGGCGTCTCGTGAGACAGGCGCGCATGATTCGCATACCCGTTCTCCTCGTGGCGGGGGAGGAGGACCAGATCGTGGATCCGCAGGCGGTCGGTGATTGGGCGGGCGGTCTGGAGCAGGCCGAGGTCGTCCTGCTCGACGGGTGCGGGCACATGCCGATGATCGAGCGCACCGCTGAGTTCAACGCTCAGATTCTGGCCTTCCTGACGGGAGATGCGCGCTATCTGGACTATGTGGAGAAGGCTCACCCCGGCCGCGAAGAGCCGGGTGGCGAGGAGGGGCCGGAGACCGCCGAGCGGGAGCTGCCGTATCCGCCGTACGAGGACACCTCCGAGGATGTCACCCTCGATCTCTCGCCGCACGAGCGCGCCCTGCGCGAGGAGCGCGATGAGGGGTTTCCCAACGTCGTCCGCCGGGAGGGCGGGAGGTTCCCGCCCAGGAGCCGCACCTCCGAGGAGGAAGAGGATGCGGAAGACCGTCGTCGCCGAAGGCGCGAGCCTTCGGAGGGAGATGTGATCCCGGAGATCCCGAAGGATCTCTTTGAGTGGCCTGCGGCGTGGGAGGAGTTCCGTCCGCGCAAGGAGAACCGCCGCAGACCGTCCGCCGAGGGCGACGAGGAGGGGACGGAGGAGCCGCCGGACCGCTAGGTCCCCTCGAGATTCTTTCTCAGATAGATCCAGTCCCGGATGCCGAGGAAGCGCGCTGTCAACAGCGAGCGCTGGCGGGAGACCTCTTCGTAGCCCTCCGATTCGTAGAGTTTGCGGGCGGCGATGTTGTTGCCGCTCACGTGCAGCCCCACCGTACGCTTGCCGTTCTCGCGGGCTAGGCCCTCGGCGGCGGCCAGGATGCGGCGGGCCATGCCCTGTCTCCGGAAGCGAGGCGCGACCACGAGGCGTTCCACGTACGCCTCAGAGGTCTTTGAGGTGTAGCGCGGGTAGGAGAGGAGCAGGCTCGCCCATATGGCGCGCGCCAGGCCCAGGTTGCGGCTCAGATTGCGCCAGAGACTGCGGGCGAGGATCTCTTCCCGGCTCTCCGAGGTGCGGACCCCCACGCTCGCGGCTATCTCGGATCGGTCGTGGCCCTCGATGACGAGGGACTCCACGCCTCCGGCGGCGTGTTCAAGCGCGATCCACCGCTCCATGATCCTGACCGAGCGATCCATGCGACGTCCGAAGACGGGCCGGAACTTATCCAGAAAGCCCTCCACCACGAGCGCGGCCATCGCGGGCTCGTCTTCCGCCGTCGCGTGCCGCAGGGTGAAGGGTTCGGTCTCCATATCCGGGAAATGCTACCAGACCCGCCACCGCTGCGGGTTCGCAGCGGTGGTTTCGCGCCTGCGGCGCGGGGGTAGCGCATGGCTGAAGAGTGGTGAGGGATGAGCGGGAGGACGGAGAGCAGGTTCGCCTCCGTCCTGATGCAGGCGATGGACCGGATAGGTCGTAGTCGGGGTGAGATGCCACGACTACGACGGCATCGTCGGCCCGGCGTTCGACCGGATCCTGCGCGCCGCCGTCGCCGGGGCGGTGGGCTTAGCTGATCAGGCGCCGACGCATGATCTGGATCGGGATCAGGAAGAGCGCGCCGGTGAAGATGAGGATCCAGACTACGTCGGCGAGCACCGCCACATCGGGTCCGGTCGCGAGCGCCCGGCAGACGTTGACGGCGTGATAGAGCGGCGTGCACCAGGCGATCTGGGGCACGGGCGGCGGGAACTCCTCGACGGGGAAGAAGATCCCCGAGAACAAGAACAGCGGCGTGACCACGAGCGTGAAGTAGTAGGCGTACAGGTCTATGCGCTCGATCAGGCTGGTGAAAAGCGTTCCCATGACGCTGAACATCACGCCGATGATGAGCAGCATCGGTGGTATGAGGAGCGCCCACCATGACCTGACGAGCGGTTCGCCGAAGGCGTAGCCGAGCACGGTGAGAACGGCGAGAAAACCCGTCCCGTAGAGCGCCGAGCGCGTCCCGGCCCATAGGTACTCTCCCGCCACTACGTCCTCCGCGTTTACCGGGGTAGTCGTGATCGCGTCGTAGATGCGGTCTATCTTGAGCTTGACGAAGGTGTTGAAGGTACTCTCGAAGGAGGCGGCGAACATGGCGTTGCTCGCCAGCAGCCCCGGCGCGATGTACTGGATGTAGCTCTGGCCGTCTATCCCGCCTTCCTGGATGAACGCGCCGAGGCCCAGGCCGAGTGCGGCCAGATACAGCAGCGGCTCCACGAAGTTGGGGAACATGATGCTCTTCCAGTACTTGCGGAAGATGGTCACGTTGCGCTGCCAGACCCTGAAGGCCCCGCGCGGCGAGGGTATGCGTACGGCGCTCATTCGATCAGGCTCCTCCCCGTCAGCCGCAAGAACACATCCTCAAGCCCGGCCTGCCGGTAGACGATGTTCTCGACCTTCGTCCCGGAGTCGCGCACCTCGCGCATGAGCGTCTCGCCGTCGTCGGTGTAGGCGACCAGGGCCTCGCCGGTGTCCTCGACCGCTTCCGCCCGGCGCTCCACGAGCGGCCTGATGCGCTCCAGCGCCCGCGGCTCGGCCCGGAACTCGAGCACCTGCGGGCTGACGTGCTCCTCGATGAGACCTTGCGGCGTCCCCTCGGTGATGATGCGCCCGCCCTCCATGATCACCAGCCGGTCGCAGAGTCGGGCCGCCTCCTCCATGTAATGGGTGGTCAGGATCAGGGTCTTCCCCTCGGCGGTGAGCGCCCGCAGCCGGTCCCAGACCAGGTGGCGCGCCTGGGGGTCGAGGCCCGTGGTCGGCTCGTCGAGGACGACGATCTCGGGGTCGTTTATGAGAGAGCGCGCGATTAGCAGCCGCCTCTTCATGCCGCCGGAGAGCTGTTCGACCCTGTTCTCGGCCTTCTCGGTGAGCTGCACGAAGTCCAGCAACTCATCAGTCCTCTGGCGGATGACTTTTCCCGGCAGATCGTAGTAGCGGCCGTAGACGAGGAGGTTCTCCCGCACCTTGAGGTCGTCGTCGAGGTTGTTCTCCTGCGGGACGACGCCGATACGCCGCTTTATCTCCCGCTCGTGGCGCTTGACATCGAGCCCGACGACGCTCAGCTCACCGCCGGTCGGGATGGCCGCGCCGTAGATCATCTTCATCGTCGTGGTCTTCCCGGCGCCGTTTGGCCCCAGAAAGCCAAAACACTCGCTCCGGTAGACCTCGAAGTTCACGCCCCTTACCGCCCGGAAGCCCCCGTAGCTCTTCTCCAGCCCGCGGGCGACGAGAGTCGCCTCCCGGCTCTTGAGCCTCCTCCCGTTGTCGCTCGCTGCGTTCAAGCGCAGGCTCCTCCGGTCTCCGTTGCAGATACTCGATCTCCGGACGCCGGTACCCGGCGCGGACGCTCCCGCCATTGTCTCTCTGCCGGACCGGAGCCCTCCACAGGCGGGAAGCGGCACATATACTAACCCATCTCCGCGGAACGTCCTGCAGGATGGGATGTGTCTGTAACGAAACAATCGTTTGCGAAGCTTAAAGGAGAGACGATTTTCGCCCTACCGCTTCCCGGAACCTCTTGCTAGAATCGCGGACATGGGTAACAGGTCGCAGCGCAGGAAGTTTAGGCGGAGGCGCCGACGGGCGGGCTTTGCGCTCTTGATGTCGCTTGTGATAGCCGCTCTCGGCATCATGCAGTTCTTCGGCATGGAGCGGACGCCGCGCGCGAGCGGGGAGCCGGTTGCGAAGGTCGAGCGAGTGGAGTTGCCTTCGTCGGGCGACGGCGCTCCGGAGGCGGTGGAGGAGCCCGAGCCGCCCAGGATGGTCGCGGTTCCGGATATCCCGTACAACGCCACGAGAGAAGAGGCCGAGAAGATGCTCGAGGAGCACGGTCTGAAGCTCGGCGAGGTGAAGAAGAAGCCGAACGACGAGTATGAGGAGGGCGGTGTCTTCTACCAGGACCCGCTTCCGGGCGTTGAGGTCGAAGAGGGCAGCCGCGTGGGGATCACGCTGAGCACCGGGCCCGAGGAGAAGAAGGACAAAGGTGCGGGGGACAAGAAGGACGACGGCAAAGACAAGGAGGGGTCGAAGTCCGGGAAGGACCTGATGGAGGATCCGCCCGATCCCCCGACCAACGATCTCTACCTGACCGTTCCGAAGATGGGCATCTACGGTGACTACGTCGCCAACGATGCCTCCGAGGCCACCCTCTACAATGGGGCGGGCAAGATCACGGAGACGGGTTTCCCGTGGCAGCCCAACGCCAATACCTACATAGCCTCGCACGTGCTCGGCTACGCCGGGACCGGCAGCTACATGCACTTCGCGGCGCTGCCCAGCATGACCTACGGGGACGAGATCATACTCACTGACGCCAACGGCACCGAGTACGTCTACGAGGTCGTCGAGATCCTCACCGTCCCGCTCTCCGATACCTCCGTTACCTACCCGATACCCGGCAGAGACCTGGTCTCTCTCCAGACCTGCATAAACCCGCCCGCTTACGACCTGCGCCTCGTCGTGCGCGGCGAGCGCGTGGACGTCCGGCCGGCGCAGGACTAGAGACAGCCTCTACGTGCGGGGCGCCGCTCCGGCGGCGCCCATTCTCGTTTGTGGGGGTCCAGCGGATGGAGATATACTGCCGTCTCTGTTCGTCCGGAATCTCGACGGAAAGGGGATGATCTTATG
>JBFLXF010000214.1:0-5050 GCA_040757515.1 Actinomycetota bacterium | reverse complement strand
GGTCTCGGCGTAAATGTAGGAGATCACGTCGAGGCCGACGTCCAGCCCGATCATGTCCCCGAGCTCGAACGGGCCTATCGGGAAGCCGAGGCCCTTCTTGACCAGCAGATCTATCTCGTCCCTGCTCGCCACACCCTCCTCCAGCAGCCTCGCGGCCTCTATGAGCATCGGCACCAGGAAGCGGTTGGCGACGAAGCCCGGCACGTCCTTCTTCACCACCACGGGCAGCTTGCCGAAGGAGGCTATGAGCTCCTTCACCCTCTCGACCGTCTCGTCGCTGGTGAGCAGGCCGCGCGGTATCTCTACGGCCTCCCGCAGCGGCGGCGGGGTGAAGAAGTGAGTACCGCAGACCCTATCCGGTCTGCGGGTCGCGGAGGCGAGGTCGGTTATGGAGATGGAGGAGGTGTTCGTGAGGATGAGGGCCTCGGGGGGCAGCAGATCATCGAGACGCGCGAGCGCCTCCTTCTTCGCCCCTACCCTCTCCACGATCGCCTCTATGACCGTCTCTGCACCGCGCAGCTCCTCGACGTCCGTAGTCCACTCGACGCGCTCGTAGGCGGCGCCGGGATCGGGGACGACGCCCTTCTCCGCGAAGCGGCCGAGGCCGCGGCGGACGTAGCGCCGGGCTCTCTCCAGAGCCTCCACGGAGGAGTCGCAGGCGACCACCCGGTAGCCGGACTGAGCCGCGAGCTGGACGATCCCGGCGCCCATCGTGCCGGTGCCGAGGACACCGAGCGCGCGCACCTCCACTAGCCCTCCCGGCAGGCGAGATCGTGGGCGTGCAAAACGAGGGTACGCACCCGCCGATCGAAGTCCGCGAAGCGGGGGTCCTTCGTCTGGCCCCGCTTCCAACGGGCGTAGATCTGCTGCAGGATCACGGCGAGCTTGAAGTAGCCGAAGACCAGGTACCAGTGCATCCCCGAGAGGTCGCGCCCGCTTCTGTGGGCGTAGCGATCCATGAACTCCTCGCGCGTCATGAAGCCGGGCACCCCGGAGGTGACGGTCGGCATGACGGACTTCAGTTCTTGCGGGTCGCCGGGTTCGGTCCAGTAGGAGAGCGAGACGGCGAGATCGAAGAGCGGGTCGCCGATGGTGGCCATCTCCCAGTCGAGGACGGCTCGGACCTCGGTGGGGTCTTCGGGGTCGAGGATGAGGTTGTTGAGCTTGTAGTCGTTGTGGATGATGGTCGGCGGCGGGCTCTCCGGGATGTCGCTCGCGAGCCAGCCGGTGAGCGGCTCGACCTCCCCTATCTCGTCGGTTTTGGCCTTCTCGTAGCGGGAGATCCAGCCGCGCACCTGCCGCTCCAGGAAGCCCTCAGGACGGCCCAGGTCCCCCAACCCCGCCTCGTAGGGGTCCACGGCGTGCAGTTCGGCTAAAGTGTCTGCTACGGTGCGCGAGATGCCGCGACAGAGTTGCGGCGTCGGCTCGATGCCGGGCGGAAAGGAGTCGTCTATCACGACGCCCTCGCGCCGCTCCATGACGTAGAAGGGCGCCCCGATCACCGACTCGTCGCCGCAGAAGAAGTAGGGTCTCGGGGCGAGCGGGTAGACGGCGTTCAGGCGCGAGAGGATCGTAGACTCCCGTTCCATGTCGTGGGCCTTGGGCGGCACGGGCCCGAACGGCGGGCGCCTGAGGACACCCTCCCAGGGGCCTATCTTCAGCAGGTACGTGAGGTTCGAAGCCCCGGAAGGGAACTGGCGCACCTCCAGCCTGCCCTCGGGCAGACCCTCGATGCGCTCGCGCAGGTAGCGCTCGACGGCCCCGAGGTCGAACTCCTCGCCCTCGCGCACGCGTATGGTCTCGGCCATACCACTCCTCCCTAACTCTGTTCCGGCGCCGGGCGCACCTCGCGCTCCCCGGCGTGGCGGAGTCTGCCGCCCCGTACTTCGGGGACGAGCTCGCTCGCACCCACGTCGGCGGCGAAGTCGAAGGTCTCGATCCGGCCGTGGTCGAAGAACCAGCGTCCGGCCCGGCCCTGCCGCAAGGCTTCCTTCTCCCTGTCCCGGTAACGCTCCATCAGGTCCAGCGCCATCCAGGCGCCGTCGTTCAGGCGCCACCCCGCGGTGTCCATGCGGGAGAGGATGGCCGCAGCCCCCACGAAGTCCTCGAGGGCGAACCGCCCGCCCGAGCCCGCGCAGACCAGGTAGACGGATCCGGTCTCCATGGAGTCCAGGTAGCGGGCGACGGCCGGGGCGTTGCGCAGGCAGCCGACGATCACCCTCTCTGCGGGCTCCGCGGCGGCGATGGCACGGGTGCCGTTGGTAGTCACGAAGATCACGTCCCTCCCCGAGACCACCTCGGGCGGGTACTCCTCCGGGAAGGGTCCGAGGTCGTAGCCGTCTATCCTCGCCGCATCCTGCTCGCCGCCGCGCACCAGCCTCCCGGCGTCTAGCCCGGCGCGGACCTCCTCGGCCTCCTCGAGGGTGCCGACCGGGTAGACGGAGCGGGCGCCGTTCTCCAGGATCGCGATCAGGGTCGTCGTCGCCAGAAAGACGTCCACGACGACCACGGTGGCGCCCGAGAGCCTCTCCGGCACGATCTCCTGCCGGCTCATGAGCACGCGAAGCCGCTTTATGGGCAGACCCTCCTCCTGCTACGGGACAGGGCAATCTTACATAACGCCACCGCAGACCGCACACGAGCAGTGTGCTGCGGCGAGCACCGGACTAGAATTCCGGTAGAGTTCTTGCCTCATTGCTGAGGATAGAGGATCGGAGGTGCGTTGAGCAGCCTGGAGCGGCACGACCGGGAGAAGCCGGACGGCGAGCGGAGGGACGCCACGACGGCATACACGACCACGGCGGTCGGCGTTGCCCTGTTGATCGCCGCGGTGCTCGTGATCATCACCGCCGGTACCCCAGCCGCGGGCATCGGCTTCGTGATAGGCGCCGGCGCCTGTCTCGGCTGGGGGGTACCCCGACTCATGCAACAGAGACGAGCGCTGCCGGTGCCGGCCAGCAAAGAGAAGGAGCTGCTCTCCGCCATCCGGGAGAATGGGGGCAGCCTCACCCCCACCGAGGCCGCTATGGAGACCTCGCTGACCGTGCGCGAGGCGGACGCCATGCTCACGGAGCTCGCGAACGAGGGCCACCTCACGGTGGAGAGCAGGGACGGCGCCCTCTCCTACAGGCTCCCGGGCAGAAGCCGGCGGGAACTGGGGGACACCAACCGCCCTGACTAGCCTTCCCCCGAGACCCCCGCCACGGATGCTCCTGCGCGCAACGCCCCGACCGCCTCGTCCACCGAGCCGACGACGCAGGCTCCGCGCGAGACCAGCCTCTCGAACAGCTCCGTCGCCCTGCCGCCGGTGTAGTCCCGCCCCCCGGCGCACGGGGGAGGCCCGTCGCGCAGCAAGACGATCGGAACGCCGGCCTCCTGCGCCTCCAGGGCGGCCTTCAGGTTCCTGAGGTTGCCGGCGCCCACGGGGACGTCGCAGACCACGACGGAGCCGGCACGCTTCGCCGCAGCGATGTTGCGGGCGTGGGCTTCGTCGCTTATGGGGGCGAAGGAGGCCTCCTCGACGAGCGGGGCGTTCAGGGAGCGGGCGACGGCGTGGTCGGTGTCTCCGACGTTTACGACGCCTGCGGAGAAGGGGATCTCCTCCTCGCGCAGACGGCGCATGAGTACCGCGCCGGAGCCGTCGCCGCAGATCACGTGCACCTCTGGTTCGCCGTCGGGCTCGCTCCCGCCGAGCCCGACGGGCTGTATGCTCAGCGCTCCGGCCGCCGGTGAGACGCCCACCTCCACCTCTGCCCCGAAGACGGTCCGTATCACCTCCGGCGAGAGCGCGACGCTCGGTGGCCCGGCGGCGAAGATCTCTCCCTCCCTCACGACGACCACCCGCCGCGCGTACCGGGCGGCGAGGTTGAGGTCGTGTACGACCATCACGACGGCGACGCCGCGCGCGTTCAGGCGTCCGAGCACGCTCATGAACGCGACCTGGTGGTGGATGTCCAGGTGGTTGGTGGGCTCATCGAGGAGGAGGACCTCCGGCTCCTGGGCGAGCGCCCGGGCGAGCGCGACGAGCTGGCGCTCTCCGCCGGAGAGCTGGTCCATCTTCCGTCCCCGCAGCCCCCAGACCCCTACCTCCCGCATGGCCGCCTCAACGGCCCGGCGCGCATCCCGGTCAGGGCCGAAGCGGCCCGCGTAGGGCGTGCGGCCCATCTCCACCACCTCGTAGGCCGTGTAGTCGAAGGCGGGGGCGCCCTCCTGGGAGACGACGGCGACGTGCCGGGCGAACTCGCCGGGCCGCCAGGAGCGCACCTCCCTGCCGTCGAGGAGGGCCACCCCGATACGGGGAGCGAGGGCGCGGGCCATCGTACGCAGCAGCGTGCTCTTGCCGCTTCCGTTCGGCCCGACGACGGCGAGAAATGAGCCCGGCGGGACGCGCAGGGTGACGCCGCGGAGCTTGTCGCCGGCGCCGTAGCCGACGTGAACGTCCAGAACCTCCAGGGTCATCTCAGGGCGCACGCTTGCGGCTCCGGTTCAGCAGGTACAGGAAGAAGGGCGCCCCGCAGAGGGCGGTTAGGACGCCGACCGGGATCTCCGCGCCGGTGAGCACGGTGCGGGCGGCGGCGTCCACGAGGACGAGGAAGGCGGCCCCCCACAGGCCGGAGACCGGAAGCAAGAGGGCGTGGCGCGGGCCGGCGAGGAGGCGGGCGACGTGCGGCACGATCAGGCCGACGAACCCGATCACGCCGCTGACCGCCACCGCCGCCGAGGCCGCGAGCGCCGCGAGCGCTATGCACCCGAGCTTGAGCCTCTCGACCCGCACCCCGAGATACCCCGCCTCCTCCTCCCCGAGCGCGAAGACGTCCAGCTCGCGCGCGAAGAAGAGGAGTCCCGCCGTCGCGACGAGCAGGTACGGCAGGGCCGCCGCCACCCTCTCCCAGTCCGCGGGGGCGAGCGATCCCAGCAGCCAGTAGAGGACCGAGGAGACCTCCCTGTGCAGCGACATGAACAGAAACGAGTACGCCGCCGCCGCGAACGCCCCGACCGCGAGCCCCACCAGCAAGAGGTCCGTCACCGGGAAGCGGCCACCCCGCCGGGC
>JBFLXF010000213.1:0-5068 GCA_040757515.1 Actinomycetota bacterium | reverse complement strand
GGAGTGATCTGCTTCATATGATACTGGCTGAATGGCTCCGTTTCAAGGTATGCGAGGCACTCAGGATAGCTCATACAGGACCCTCCCCTCCTGCAATGCCGCGTGGAGCACCGTCCCGACGAGCTTGCCCCGGCGTGAGATCTCGTCGAGGTCGGTGACGGCGATGTCTTTGGGGACCGGCGCATCGGCGAGAACGCGGCGGATATCGGCCCCTCGTTGTCCCGGCGGTCTCCGAGCTCCCGGTCTACGTCTTTCCAGGTGAGCAGGGGCTGTCCGCTAGACTTGATTCTTTCGCGTATCTCGGCCAGACGCCGGCCCGGAGGCGTCCGCGGATCGCTTGATTGACGGGGTTGCTCCCGGGAGGTCATGATACCGGCTCCTCTACTCTTTTCTGATAGCGCGTCACGAAGGTTCTCCCGCA
This sequence comes from Actinomycetota bacterium, assembly GCA_040757515.1. GTDB lineage: Bacteria > Actinomycetota > Rubrobacteria > Rubrobacterales > Rubrobacteraceae > JBFLXF01. The sequence goes on along the minus strand of JBFLXF010000213.1, from coordinate 4,647 downwards.
AAGCCTAATAACTTCCGCAGGCTGAAGGTAGCCGCGGTCTGTGCGAACACCGGCTCGCCGAAATCATAGCCCTTGAGGTAGCGGGGCGGCCTGGGGCCGTCCTCGCCGACGATGACTATGGCGAGGCGGAACTTCTCGGGCTCGTTGCGGGAAGTCAGGATCTCGTTTTTGGTAAGGGTGAGGTCGTCTTTGCCCTCCCACTTGCCCTTGACCTCGATAAAGTACAGCGTGCCGGTCTTCGGGTCTTTTGACTCGATGTCGTAGCCGATGCCGCGCTCGGCGGAGACGTCGCGCGGGATGCGCCCGAGCTTTTTCTCCGCCTCCTTGACGGCCTGCATGGCCAGGCGCTCTATCTCCTGGCGGTAGAGGATGTCCGGGTCGTCGGCGGATGCTGCCTCACCCCGCAGGCGATTCAGGAGGCTGCCGGGGACCACGACGGCTGCGCCCCGGATCACCGGCGGGAGGGCGCTGATCTGGCGTTCCCGGGCCAGAAGCTCGCGGCGGCGTTTTAGGCGGTCGGCGAGGTCCTCGGCGGTGGCGGCGGCGTTCTGGGAGCTAAGGCGCGTCTTCTTGCCGGCGCGTTCCTGGGCTTTCATCTCCTGAGCCCGGCGGTCCCAGTAGTTGATCTGGGTCTTGAGGCGGGCCTCGACCTCACGCTCTACCTTGTCGATGAGGGGCAGGCGCTGCTTTCGGACCTCCTCAACGTGCTGAGGAACGAGATTCTGTATGGCGTAGCCCGTTACCGTCTCTTCCATGTCACGACGGAGCCAGGGGGCGTCCAGCACTTCCCTTAGCAGGGGCCGCTCCTCATCGCGCAGCGGCCTGTAATCCAGGTAGGGCGCCGGGCCGGGGTTGCGGACGTTGCCGTCGCTGTCTATCTCAACGAACTGGAGACGGCGGGAGATGACTTGTCCCCGGCCGTCACGTCCCGTGCGCCCGTCCTGTACGGCGTGCTCCAGGTAGACCAGGACGCGCGGCTCGTCGCCGGCGGCTTCAGCAGTCTCGTCCACGAGCACGGCGCCGCGCTTGAGTACGTCGCGGTGCCGTTCGAGGATGAGGTCTATGGTGGCATCGAGAAGCGGGTGGCCGGGGCAGACGAAGGCCGTGGGCGGGAGTCCCTCTCCCAGCTCCTTCTCGAAGTAGATGCGCTCGTAGGCGCGGTGGACGGGCATGCCGTGACCGAAGCGCCGGGCGCGCTCGCGGATGGCGCCGGGGACGTGTTTTATCTCGTAGCGGCCCGGTTCTCGCCTGTGGACCGTGCCGCCGAGGTACCTGAAAGCCTCCAGGAAGAACGAGCGGATGAAGTGGGGCTGGAGCCTGCGGGCCTCGGCCCGTTCCATCTGCTCCCGGATCTCCTCGACCTTCGAGGGGTCCATCGTCTCCCGTACAAGCGCCCGCTCTTCGAGCAGCGCTTCCAGGTGGCGCCGGTCAACGGCGTTGTCTACGCTCTCTTCGAGACGCGCTTTGACCTCGGGACGCTCGCCGTAACGGATGGCGTCGAGGAGCAGCTCCCTGAGCGGCTTAGCCTCGAAGAGCCTTCCGAGCACGTCGTAGACCCTGCCGCCGAGATCCTTGCGTTCCTGCTCCAGCTTCTTGAGCAGCCGGGTGTACACGTCGCCTTCGCGGGTCCCGACGGCGACGAGGTTCCAGAGGTGGCAGACCTCCCTCTGCCCGATACGGTGGATGCGCCCGAAGCGCTGCTCCAGCCGGTTCGGGTTCCAGGGAAGGTCGTAGTTGACCATCAGGTGGGCTCGCTGGAGATTTATGCCCTCGCCGGCGGCATCGTTGGCGACCAGGAAGTGGACGTTCGGGTCCTGGGTGAAGGCCTCGACCGCCTGCCGGCGTTCCTCTCGCCGGAGGCCGCCGTGGATCACAACGACCTCCTCGTGCCTGCCGCGGAGGGTCCGGATCTTCTCGGCCAGGTACTCGAGGGTGTCCCTCGCCTCGGTGAAGATGACGAGCTTGCGGCGGTTGCCGTTCTCGTCGGTCATCAGCGGATCGTCGAGGATGGTGGAGAGCTCGGTCCACTTGGTGTCCGTACCGGAGTAGCGGACCCTGCGTGCGTGCTCTTCGAGGCGTTTGAGGGTCTCAATCTCGGTTCTGAGTTCCGCGACCGTGGCAGCGGCGGTAGCCTGGTCCAGGATTCTCTCCTCTATCTCCTCCACCTCTGCCCCCGGTGCGTCTTCGAGGTCCTCGAGGTAGCCGGGCGAGAACTGGGGCATGGCCTTCTCGTCGGGCAGCCAGCCCGACTCACCGCGGGACAGCCGCTCGTCGGCCAGGCGGGCCTCCAGGCGTTCGCGGCGGCGGGTGAGGGAGCGGTAGATGGCTTCGGGCGAGGAGGCGAGACGGCGCTGGAGGATCGTCAGGGCGAACCCGACGTTGACCCTGCGCCGGTCGTCACCGACCTCGACGGCGAAGCGTTCGGCCCGGTTCATCTCGTCCCGAACGTAGGCGGTGACCTCTTCGTAGAGCGCCTGTTCTTCCTGTGAGAGCTTGTAGCCTACCGTGTAGGCGTGGCGCTCCGGGAAGAGGGGCTTACCATCGAAGGTGTAGAGCTCTTCTTTCACGAGTCGGCGCATGAGGTCGCCGGTGCTGGACCTGTAGGTGCCGACGCGCGGCTTGCCCTCGAAGCGGTCCTCATCAAGCAAGGCCATGAACAGCTCGAAGTCTTCCTGTTTTCCGCTGTGGGGCGTGGCGGAGAGCAGGAGGAAGTGGCGGCAGTGGTCGCGCAGGGCCTCGCCCAGGCGGTAGCGCTTGGTGTACTCGGCCTTGCCACCTATATAGGTGGCGCTCATCTTGTGGGCCTCGTCCACCACGATAAGGTCGTACTCCGGCGCGGCGGTGAGCTTCGCTTTCAGGTCTTCGTCCCTGCTCAGCATGTCGAGGCGGGCGATCATGAGCGAATGCTCCTCGAAGGGGTTGCCCGTCGAGGTCTCGATCCCTTCGCGGGTGAGGACGGTAAAGAGGAGGCCGAACTTCTGGGAGAGCTCGTCCTGCCACTGCTCGACGAGGTTGCCCGGCGTGACGATGAGGCAGCGTTCCAGGTCGCCCCGAACCATGAGCTCCTTTATGAGAAGGCCGGTCATGATGGTCTTACCGGCGCCAGGGTCGTCGGCGAGCAGGAAGCGCAGGGGCTGGCGGGAGAGCATCTCGCCGTAGACGGCGGAGATCTGGTGCGGCAGCGGCTCGATGCGGGAGGTGTGGACCGCGAGGAAGGGATCGAAGAGGTGGGCGAGCCGGATCCTGTCCGCTTCGGAGACGAGCCGCAGCAGCGCCCCGTCGCCGTCGAACGACCAGGGAATATCTGAGTCGGCCACCTCCAGGGAGGATTCTTCATTCCTGTATAGCAGGCGGCTACCCATGCCGCCCTCGTCCTGGTAGAAGACCGTGATCGCCGAGTCCCCGTGCCACTCGACGCCGATGACTTTGGCGAGGCCCTGTGGTGAGAGCCCGCGCACAGACACCCCGCTCCTGAGGTCTTCGAGGCGTGTCATGCTATCGTGCCCGTGCGGAAAGGAACGCAGGTTCGGCGACGAATCAAGGTCATACTACGCTCCCAAGGAAAAGAAGAATAGCCCTGCATTCACGGTCTATTATCGGCTAAAAGCCTGGGTAACTTTAGTCTGAGGCGCCAGATTACCCAGCCTACCCAGCACATAACCCTCGCTTCCGCGCGAGCTCACCTTCCGGATCGTCGGTCTTCCCAAGATAGATCTTCTTCTGCTTCCCGCCCTCGTGGTAGCGGAAGTACCAGTAGGGTCCCTGCTGCTTCGCCGTCCCGTCCTTGCGGACGTGGTAGCGGACCTCGGCCTGCAGCGTCCCGTCGGCGTGGGGTCTGTACTCCACCACCCCAGAGAGTGGCTGTCCCCTCTCTCCCGCTACGCCCGCCCCAAGCTCCCGCAGCCTCCTCTTGAGCGCGGCCTCGACGCGGGCAAGTTGCACCCGGTCCAGCTCCTCCAGGCCGGAGATTATCGTCTCTACGTCCACCGAATCTCCTTGCAATGTGCGCGCACACCCGCAGTTCATTGTGCGCTTCTGTTTCGAGGCGGTCAAGGACCGCTACACCGGAGAGCCGACGATGACCTCGACGGCGCAGCGACCGAGGGGCTTCCAGGTGGGCAAGCCGATCTCCTTGCGCCAGATGCCGCCGCGTATGACCTCCCGGACCTCGTGGTGGGCGAAGACGACCAGGTCGAAGGTCTCCTCGCGTCCTCCGGTGGTCTCGGGCGGGTAATGCTCGATGAAGACCGGGAGGCGCCCAAGGTCGTGGGTGTCTAAGTATCTCAAAGGTATAATTGTGCGATGCCACCATCACGACACATCCGACTGACTGAGGAAGAAGACATTCGACTAGGAGAGATCGAGCAGGCTCCCTACTTCAAACCCAAAGTGCGCCCTGCGCGCTCAGGTCTTGCGCCTCTCCCATCGGGGATCGAACATTCAAACCATCGCCTCATACACCGGACGTAGCAGGGCGAGCGTCGGTCGCGACCTCGACCGCTGGGTCGAGCGAGGCTTCGAGCCTGAATTATTCATAGAGGAGGTTGAAGAGGAGGAGCCTACTCCTGTATACGGTCTAGTTGCTCTGTAACTGACCAAAGAAGGAGGCTCCTCCGTGGGTGATTGTGCCACACAAAAGATGCGCTT
>JBFLXF010000212.1:0-5074 GCA_040757515.1 Actinomycetota bacterium | reverse complement strand
CGCTTCCGGCGCGGGATACTCCTCTACACCGGCAGGGAGTGCGTGCCCTTCGGCGAGAAGATGCACGCCCTCCCCGTGGGCTCGCTCTGGCGGTGGAACGCCACGCCGCATCGAGAAGTAGCCGAGCCGTAGTAAGCCCGCGGCCTCACGAAGGCGGTGGTCGCCGGATCTTCGCCAGTGCCTAGGCCAGCGCTTTGGGCGAACGACGAGAGGAACGTTCGGTCTCGTGAAGAAGCTCGCGCCTGGACGGCGAGGTCTACGGCGCCCCCCTTCCCTCGCTCCCGGGTATTACGCGATGCCGCGTCCAGGCGTCCGGGTCAAGACACCATCGCCGGGCCGATGATGGCCGCCACGGCCGCGAGTGCCAGCCCTACGAACAGGGCGAGCCGCCCGCCGGCGTGGCGAAGAGTCCAAGCTATCGAGGCGGTGAGGACGCCGGCCACGACCGGCGCCACGGCGTCCGGGGCCTTCCCGGCGGGGGGCGCAAGCACCTCGAAGGCGCAGGCCAACCAGAACCCGCCGCCGGCGCACCCCAACGCGCCTGACACCAGCACGAACGAATCTCCGGGGAGCCGGTCGCCGTCAAGGTTCATGAGGTACGGCCACTCAGTCCCGGAGCTCCCTGGGCGGGCGGTAATCGAGGCCATAGACTTCCCGGAGTTCGCCCTGTTGCTCCCAGTCCACCCCGGCCGCCTCGCCGAAGAAGTAGGGGAAGCGCGACAGCTCCTGCCAGGAGAAGCGCTCGAAGTCGCTTCTCCTGGCAGGCGTCGGAGCACGGCACCTTGTGCAGTATGTAGGGGATGGCCCCGTGTTCGGACTCGGCGTCGGCGTTGCCGTCCCAGGCGTACATCGCCAGCCCCGCGTCCTCGACGGGTTCGCCGCACTCCTCGCAGTAGACCCGCAAGGTTCCTCCCCTGCCGCCCGGCTCGAACTTGACCCTTATCGACATCTCGGCCATCCCCTTTCGCGTTGCACGTGATCCCCGCCCGCTCACCCCTCCGACTTCTCCTCGGCCGGCTTGGCCGACCGCACGGCACGGATCAGGTCGTCGAGGAGGTCGCTCCTTCCGGGCGCGTCTCTCTTGGCGTCCTCCAGTATCCTGGCCGCCTCGTCGTACTGGTTCACCCAGCCCCTGCCCGGAAGGTAGTCCTCCGCGTCCCCTTTCGGCTCGGACGCTCGGACGTGCGACCGAGCTCGTCCGAGCGTCTCCCGGGCCCGCTCGCGCGAGAGCGCCACGGCGAGCACGTCGGGGAGGTGGCCACCTTTGAGGCGGAAGCGGCCGTCGTCGTCCACCAGGGCCTCTAGGAGCAGGCCCAGCACGAACGGCTCCGGCCACGAGCTCGGCGACCTGCGGACGCGCTGCAGCAGCCCCTGCGCCCCGAACGCGGACCCCTCCGCCGCCTGGAGCACGTTCCTGCCCAGTTGCTCCTGCACCTCCGGCCGGAGGCCGCTCACCCGGGCCGGCCCCGCGTTGCCCACCGCCGCGGCGGCCGCGTTCTGGCGGTCCCAGGTGTGGGATCTCAGGTCGTCGAGCAGCCTGTCGACGTAGGCCTCCAGCGGCACCCCGGCGCCCTGCAAAGCGCGGTACGGGGTCTCGTCCACCGTCGCCCGGACCGCGTCGAGCTGAGCGGGGGAGAGGAGGTCCGCCGAGGCGAGCGCGCGGGCCCGCCGCAACCCCAAGAGCCTCGTGACGGACGGCTCACCGCCCGCGACCGGGGCTACCAGGTGGCCGAAAACCATGTCCCGCGCCTGGTCGGGCAGAAGGCCGAAGACGCCAGGCACGCCGAGCAGGAGGGAGGCCGCCGCGGGCCGACGCAGCACGAGGTCCGCTAGCCTCCAGCGGGGCTCGGAGAGGTCGGGGGCGAGTTCCTCCAAGAAACCGGAGACGAACCACTCGGCGCGTCTGCGCTCCGCGTCGCGTTCCGGGTCGCCGAGGATCTCCGCGTAGCGCTCGACGAGCCCCTTGAGCAGATAGGGCGCGGCGGCCGGGTGGAGCCTGTGGGCGACGCCGGCGGCGTGCTCGCGGACGGCCATTTCGTCGTCCGGTAGCCAGTGGCGTTCGCCGAAGAGGGCGTCGAGCTGGTGCTCTGCGTAGCCGTGTCGCAGCAGCGGCGGCTCCGAGAGCACGGCGTCCACGATGACCTCCAGCGCGGCCAGGGTCTCTTGCTCGGTCGGGCCGGTCCCCGTCGGGTGGGCGTACAGGTTGCGCATCTCGCGCACGTGCGCGAGCTTCCTCAGCCGCTCCTCGTCCACGAGCCCGAGCTTGCACGCCTGCTCCAGGAGGTAGAGGTCGGCCGGGCGATCCCTCTTCTCGCGTTCCTCGACCCCTTTGAGGACGCCGCCCGCCTGCGCGTCGCCGCGCTCGGCCATGGCCGAGAACCGGTTGCGCAGCGACTCGGCCACGGTGATCCAAGCCATGATGTAGGCGGCCCGCAAAGCGCCGGCCGCGAAACACTTGGCGGCCTCCTCGAACAGAGGGCGGTCGACCTCCTCGGAGATCCTCCCCGCCAGCGCGTCGAGCGCATCCGTTCCCCGGCGGTCGCCCCGGCCCGCCGGATCCCCCTCACCGGCGGGCAAGGCTGGCGAACCTCCCGAACGCTTCCAGGAAGGCGAGTTGGACCTTGCCGGTGGGGCCGTCGCGGTGCTTGGCGACGATCACCTCGGCTATGCCCTTGTCGTCGGTGTCGGGGTCATACAACTCGTCGCGGTACAGGAAGAGGACAGTATCGGCGAACTGGTCGACGGGCTCGGACGGCTCGAAGTCCGACAGGACGGGGCGCTTGTCGTGGCGACGCTCCAAGCCCCGCGGGAGCTGGGCGAGCAGCAGGACCGGTACGCGGAGGTCCCGCGCCAGGATCTTCAGCCCCCTCAGGATGCGCGTGGCATGGTCCTCGCGTTCGTCCTCGGAGCGGGCGGGCGGGAGCATGAGCCGTAGGTGGTCCACGACCACGAGCCCCAGCTCGACGTCGGTGCCGTGAAGACCGCGGCGCATCTCTTCGAGGGCTCCCCGCATCTCGCGCAGGGACAGGCCCGCCGAGTCGTTGACGAACAGGGGCGCGCGCGATACCTCGACGACGCTCCGGATCAGCTTCGGCCAATCCTCCGCCCGGACGCTGCCGCTGCGGAGGTCGCGCACCGGCAGATTCCCCGCCAGAGAGACCATCCTCTGCACCACCTGCTCCCGGGTGCTCTGGAGGCTGAACAGGGCCACCGCCCGGCGGACCTCGCGCACGCCGAGGTTGGCCCCGTAGATCGGTTCGGGCTCGCGGCGCAGGACGTTGGCGACGATACTCAACGCGAGCGAGGTCTTCCCGGCGTAGGGCCCGGACGCCAGGACCACGAGGGCCCCCTCGGAGAGCCCCCCGGTGAGCCGGTCGAGGTCCGTGAACCCGGTAAGCGTCACGCCCCGGCCTCCTCCCGCGACCCCGACGCCGGGCGAGGCAAGCCACCACCGGAGCGATGGGCCTCGTCCGCCGGGCTCTTCCCCTCCGCCGCCCGGATCCCGTGCAGCGCTCGGAACCGGTCCGGGCTCCACACGCCCCGGAGGGGCTCCGGCGTCGCGTCGCTAAACCGGTCGGCTTCTATCTCGGCGTTCTTGTCCGGCACTCGGCGTATCTCTCCGAGGCAATGGTGGGGCTCATGAGCGGTGATCAGGATTGTCGCCTCGTCCAGAGTATAATGCGGCGCGTCTCCCCGACTTCTTCGGGTGGTAACGCGTTCCCCAGACCCCCGCCGGACCTCTCCGCTGCGAGCCGTCGCGGACCGTGAGGCGAGAGGGTTCCGAGAGGTCGCACAGAGGTCCGGCAGCTCCCCGATCCGAGCCATCCCCGCACGCCGCTCGAACCGCTCGTCCGCCCGCAAGAGGCTCTGCACGCACGCCCTCACGTCTCGCCGTCCACGTCGGCGGGTTCTCCCCCGCCTTCCTCGCCCGCCGCCGGTTGTTCCGCGAACGGGTCGAAGTACAGCCCCACCTCGCCGCGCGAGGCCTTCACGAGGTTGCGGTCGAAGGCCAGGAAGAGGGTTCTCCATTCTGGTCCGCCCTCCTCCGGGGCACGGAAGAGGCCGAAGGCGTCCAGCGCGCTCGCCAGGTGCAGCGCGTCGTAGGAGCGCAGCCTCTTGCGGCGGTGCTTCTCGGCCAGGGCGCCGGCGGCGCGCAGCAGGTCCCCGCCGACCGGGGAGGCGAGGAAGCCGGGCCAGTCCTCCTCGAACCTCTCGACCACCCGCCGCAGGTCCCCGTCGCTCTCCAGCGCGCCGTCCTCGCGCATCCGGGCGAAGGAGGCGCGCGCCTCCAGGTAGGAGATCTCCGAGACCAGCACCACCTCCGCCTCCTCGGCCGCGCGCTCGGCTTCCTCAGTCCACCTCTCCTGGACGTAGAGCTTCAGGAGCGCGGACGTGTCGAAGTAGACGGCGCAAGGATGCCTCTCGACCACGAAAGCGGTGGGCGGACGCTACGAACCGCGGACGGCGCCCAGGGCCTCCGTCGAGGCGTCGGGGTTCGCCATCACGGGCCGCTCCCCGCGCGGCAGCCCGAAGCGGCGCCCGGAGGCGACCCGCCGGAAGAGCACGTGCTCGCGGTACAGGCGGCCCAGGGCCTCGTCCTCCGAGATCCCCTCCGCGCGCGCCCGCCGCTTCGCCAGCGCCAGCAGCGCCCGCTCGTCCTCCGCGCCGGCGGCCTCCGCCGTCGTGCCCGGAGCCCCCCCCCCCGGCTCGGCGAGCAGGAGATCGCGGTGGTCGAGCCCCAGCGCCCCGGCAACCCTCGAGATGGTCGAGGGGCGGGCGTTGCGGTGCCCCTTCTCGAGCCGGAGCACGGCGTCCCGGCCGACGCCCGCCTCCCCGGCCAGCCTCTCCTGCGTCCACCCGCGCGCGCGCCGGGCGTTCCTTATCCTGCGGCCCAGCTCGGCCGCCGCCTCGTCCTTTATCTTCGCCACCGACCGCGCCCTCCTCCGGCATAGCCTTTCTCGGTCCTCACGACTACGTAAGACGCTACCACAAAACCGACATGTATGCGTCAATAACGCGGCTTTGTCGCACGTACCCGCGAGAAAGTCGGGGCTCTGTATCAACTAACTTCCGC
>JBFLXF010000211.1:0-5082 GCA_040757515.1 Actinomycetota bacterium | reverse complement strand
AGCACACCAAGTGGCTGGAGGAGGCCGTACACCTTCCCTGGCGGGACCCCATCGCCTCGCTCAACATCCTCCTGACCTCCACCGCCTGGCGCAACGACCACAACGGCTTCTCCCACCAGGGGCCGGGCCTCATAGACGTGATGCTCTCCAAGAGGGGCACCGTAGCCCGCATCTACCTGCCCCCCGACGCCAACACCCTCCTCTCCGTCGCCGACCACTGCCTGCGCAGCCGCGACTACGTGAACCTGATCGTGATAGACAAGCAACCCCAGCTCCAGTGGCTCGACATGGAAGCCGCCATCGAACACGCAACGCGCGGCGCCTCCGTCTGGGAGTGGGCGTCCAACGTGCCCGAAGGAGAAGAGCCCGACGTCGTTCTCGCCTGCGCCGGTGACATCCCCACTCTGGAGACCGTCGCGGCGGCGCACTGGCTGCGCGAGCACGCCCCGGAGCTAAAGGTGCGCGTCGTCAACGTCGTGGACCTGATGACCCTCTTCCCGCGCGAGTTCCACCCGCACGGCATGAGCGAGAGTCGCTTCGTCGAGCTGTTCACGGCCGACAGGCAGGTCGTCTTCGCCTTCCACGGCTACCGGCGCGCCATACACGAGATCGTCCACGGCCACGTGGACGTGGACCGCTTTCACGTGAGGGGCTTCTCCGAGCAGGGCACCACCACGACCCCGTTCGACATGGTCCTTCTCAACGGGATGAGCCGCTACCACCTGGCGATGGACGCCCTCAAGTGCCTGGACCCTGGATGCCGTGCGCAGGGGCGCGCTCCGACCCTGATCTCCGAACTCGAGGCCATGATCTCGCGTGCCGGCGCCTACTCTCGGGAGCACCTGGAGGACCCGCCCGAGATCCGGGACTGGGTCTGGACGCCATGAACCGCCACGAGCACGAGGCTCGCGAAGAGCGCTCGGGATAGATCGGGAGAGCCTCGCGGGCGGGACAGAGACCGCGCTCTGCGAACGAGCGGAGCGGAAGGTGCAGGGCGACCTTTGAGATGGTCCGCCCTTGCCCTCCGCTGGCGCTCCCCGGCTCGGACCTCGCCATGGACGGCGGGCTCCCCGCACCTTTGGGAAGCTCTAGCCGCCCGTCTTCACGGACTCACGCCCGTTCGGCGGAAGAGAGCTTCCCGTCCTCGTGGCGAAACAGGCCGATCAACCTTCCGTCGGGGGTGGTCACCAACACGGCGATTGCTCCGCGCTCGCGCATGCGCTCGGCCGTCTTCGCCGCCGGCGCGTCCGGCCTGAAGGTGGTCGGGCCGGACCTCATGGCCTCCTCGGCCGTCGCCTCGGGGTCCGAGCCGAGCTCTTTCTCCCTCAGCAACCCCAGCACGACCCGCTCCCGGTTGACGACCACGCACCGGTCCCAGCCTGCCGCCTTCGCGCGCTCGCGCACCGGTCCTACCTTCTCGGACGGCGCGCAGGTGGGCACGTCTTTGCGCGCCGCGTCGCCCACGGTCGGCACCGCCGCCAGACTGCCCTCCCTGGGCAACCCGGCGGCGAACCAGTCGGCCTTGCCCGGCGCGTAGTCGTAGACGCAGGTAAAGCCGAGACCTTCGAGCCGCCACGCGGCCCGCGGGCTCATGTCTCACTGGTAGTCGTGGCAGTAGACGATCACCGGCGCGTCTCTTCGCAGCCGCGCGGCCGTCTCCCCGTCGAGCTCCTTGAGCGGGACGTTGATCGCCCCGGGAAGGTGCGCCTCCTCGTACTCCTCGCGCGGCAGCACCTCAACGAGCTGCGCCCCTTCTTCCTCCGCCAGCCTTCGTACCTCGTCCCTAAAGATCGTTGCCGGCACGGATACCCCTCTTCCTCTTCAGCGATGCCCTCAGCATCCCCGTCGTGGGCCAGCCTCTCAGGCCTTCCGGGGTCGGGTAGGTACGGCACCCGAGCGCGTAGCTCTCCCGCTCGGGCACGGGGAGCAGGTCCTCGCCCTCCACCCGGATCGTGGGGCTGCCGGGGAACCGCAGCCTCTGGGCCTCCTCGTCGGTGTCCACCGCCACCATCTCGATTTTGGTCTCGATACCCTCCTCCAAAAGGACCGCCCTGAGCGCCTCCTCCGCCCCTCGGTAGCTCGGGCAACCGTCGAAGTACAGCAGATCCACCCTCATCCTCGCGCCTCCATCCGATCCTACATCGCTCACGCTCTCCAAAAAAGTATACCAACGTCCGTATGCTTCACGCGCTTTCGCCGAAGGTTCGGTGTCTGAGGGAAAGAGGGCACCCTCCGGGTTACGCGCCCGGTCCAGGGACAAAGAAAGCGAGAATTGCTCAGGCAACGTTCAGCCTGCCCTCAGCCCGGCGTCAGGGAGCGAGGCTACGCTCTTTCGGGAAGCACACGTAGTTGAAGAGAAGCGAGGAGGAATGATGGCGGATAAGGTTCGGGTGGCCGTGAACGGCTACGGCGTTATCGGCAAGCGCGTCGCCGACGCGGTGACGTTTCAGGACGACATGGAACTGGTCGGCGTCTCCGACGTGGTGCACGACTACCGCATCCGGGTGGCCGTCGAGCGCGGCTACCCCGTCTACGCTTCCGTGCCCGAGAGCCGGGCCGAGATGGAGGCCGCCGGCATCCCGGTAGCGGGTGGTCTGGAAGACCTCTTGCGGCGGGTCGACGTGGTCGTGGACTGCGCGCCGAAGAAGATCGCCGCCAGGAACAAGGAGCGCTACGAGGCCGCGGGCGTAAAGGGCATCTTCCAGGGCGGCGAGAAGCACGAGCTCACCGGCTACTCGTTCGTTGCCCAGGTCAACTACGGGGGCGCCGTCGGCCGGGACTTCGCCCGGGTCGTCTCGTGCAACACCACGGCCCTGAGCCGCGTGATGCACGCGCTGCACCGCCGGGACTGGGTGAAAAGGGCGCGGGCGGTTCTTTTGCGGCGGGGCACGGACCCCTGGGAGACGCACGAGAACGGCATGATCAACACCGTTATCCCCGAAACCAAGGTGCCGAGCCACCAGGGTCCCGACGCCCAAACGGTCATCCCCGACCTGGACATAACAACCCTGGCCGGGGCCGGCCCTTACAACCTGAGCCACATCCACTTCGCCATGGTCGAGACCACGAGGCCCGTGAGCGTGGACGAGCTGCGCGACGCGCTGTGGGACGAGCCGCGCGTCGCGTTCGTGCGCGCCTCGGACGGTCTGGTCGCGCTCAACTCCGTGATCGAACTGATGCGCGACCTGGATAGGCCGCGCGGAGACATGTGGGAGGTCGCGGTGTGGGAGGACGCCCTGGAGGCCGACGAGCGCGAGGTCTACCTGACGTTCCAGGTCCACAACGAGGCCATAGTGGTGCCGGAGACCGTGGACTGCATCCGGGCTTTGAGCGGAATCGAACCCGACGGCGCGGCCTCGATCCGCAAGACGGACGCGGCGATGGGGATCTCGAACTCCTTCCTGCCCGCTACCACGCGGCCCATCGCCCACGTAACGGGGCCGGAGGTCGCGCACCCCGCCGTCGAAGCGGTGAGGGCCACCCACGCCGGGTTCGCGGGCGTGGGCTTCAAGGGCTCCGAGGAGCCTACCGATCCGGTGACATGACGTTAGAAGTAGGGGAAATACCGTGAAAGAAGTAGTGCTCGAAGCCGGCGGGCTGTTACGCGGCAGCTCGGGACCGGCCCTGGAGAGCTTCCTGCTCCGCCACCGGGGCATCCACCGCGCCGAGGCCAGCTACATGAGTGAGACGGTCACCGTGGAGTACGACGAGGCGGAGATCTCCGAGGAGGAACTCTACGGCCTGATCGAGGACTGCGGATGCCACTGCCGGGGCGAGGTCGTGCCGAAACACCTCTACAAACCGGAGCCGGGCGTCGCGGTGGAGCACCGGCCTCCGGCCCTGGAAGAGGAGGCACCTGTCTCCGGCGAAGCGGAGCAGATGGCGCACGAGATGGGCCACGGAGGCGGGATGGGCATGGAGGAGATGGTGCGCGACATGCGCAACCGTTTCCTGGTCACGTTCGTCCTGGGCATCCTCGTCACGCTCTACTCGCCGCTGGCGACCGACGTGTTCGGCATCCGGTTGCCGGTCCCCTTCGGCATACCGGTGGACATCCTGCTGTTCGTGCTCGCCACTCCCGCCGTGCTTTGGGGTGGGAAGATGTTCTTCGTCGGGGCCTACCGGGCGTTGAAGAACCACATCCTGGACATGTCGGTGCTGGTGGCGCTCTCGGTTGGGGCGGGGTACCTGTTCAGCGTCGGGGCGACGTTCCTGTTCGAGAGCGAGGTGTTCTACGAGGCGTCGGTGGTGCTGTTGGCGTTCGTGTTGTTCGGCCACTGGATGGAGATGCGCGCCCGCGCGGGAGCGTCGGACGCGATCCGGGCGCTCCTGGACCTGGCGCCTCCCAAGGCCACGGTTATCCGGGACGGAGAGCCTGTCGAGGTACCGACCTCAGAGGTGGTGATGGACGATATCGTCCTGATCCGTCCCGGCGACAAGGTACCGGTTGACGGCGTCGTGACGGAGGGCGAGTCCAGCGTGGATGAGGCCATGATCACCGGCGAGAGCGTGCCGGTGGGGAAGAAACCGGGCGACGAGGTGATCGGGGCGACCATCAACAAGACGGGCACGTTCCGCTTCCGGGCCACCAAGGTCGGCGCGGACACCGCGCTCGCCCAGATCGTGAAGCTCGTGCAACTCGCCCAGAACTCCAAGGCGCCCGCGCAACGCCTGGCGGACAGGGCATCGCAGTGGCTGGTGGCGGCCGCCGTGGTATTCGGCCTGGCGACCTTCGCCGGGTGGTACTGGGTCGCGGGGGCGAGTCTCGTCTTCGCCCTGACCCTGGCGATCACGGTGGTCATCATCGCCTGCCCGGACGCCCTGGGCCTCGCCACCCCGACCGCCATCATGGTCGGCACGGGTCTGGGGGCGATGAACGGCATCCTGTACAAGAACGCCACGGCCCTGGAGCAGGCGAGCAAGGTCGGCGCGATCATCTTCGACAAGACCGGCACCCTCACTGTGGGCGAGCCAAAGGTGGTCGAGGTCAAATCCTCCGGCAACCCCGTTTCGGAGACGGAGCTGCTGCAACTCGTCGCCTCCGCCGAGCAGTCGAGCGAGCACCCGCTGGCCCAGGCGGTG
>JBFLXF010000210.1:0-5086 GCA_040757515.1 Actinomycetota bacterium | reverse complement strand
GAAGCGCTGGTCAATGGCGGCCGTAACTATAACGGTCCTAAGGTTAGATGACGCTAGCCTTAGTAAAACCGAACCATATGCGGGAAACTCCTAAAGCCGTCCGGTACTAGCCGGTATACTTGCACCGGCAGTAAAAATCCGGCGGATATCTGGACAATCCGCAGGGAAGGCCCGCAGCTGCAGCGGGAACCCTCAGAGACTTTACGTTCGGGGCTGGCCGATGAAACTTGACGCGCAATGGATCACAGGCTTCGTGGACGGTGAAGGCTGTTTCTTCGTCGGGATCAACGAGCATCCCGAGATGAGCGCCGGATATCAGGTTCTGCCTGAGTTCACCGTCGTGCAGCACGAGCGCGATGTGCAGCTTCTGTACGCGCTGAAGGCGCATTTTGGTTGCGGGGTGGTTCGTAAGAACCGCGGCGACCGGATGGCCTACCGCGTGAGAGGTAAGGAGCATCTGCTCCGGCACATCGTTCCATTCTTCGTCAAGCATCCGCTGAAATCACGGAAGCGTGCGGACTTCGAAAAGTTCCGTCGCATCCTGCTGATGATGGAGGCGGGCGATCATCTGACGGCGGAAGGCGTAGCCGAGATACGGCGCGTCGCCGCAGGGATGAATCGAGGTCAGTCAAGATAAAGTCCGGCCCTTCTGGAAACAGTTGGGAGTGTCCGAGCGAAATTCCTTGTCGGGTAAGTTCCGACCTGCACGAAAGGCGTAACGATCTGGGCGCTGTCTCGACCATAGGCTCGGTGAAATTGTAGTCTCGGTGAAGATGCCGAGTACCCGCGGAAAGACGGAAAGACCCCGTGAACCTTTACTATACCCTGGCATTGGACATCGGCACGCCTTGTGCAGGATAGGAGGGAGGCTGAGAAGCCGGGACGCCAGTCTCGGTGGAGCCGTCCTTGAGATACCTCCCTTGGCGTGTTGGTGTTCTAACCCTGCGCCGTGATCCGGGCAGGAGACAGTGTCAGGCGGGTAGTTTGACTGGGGCGGTCGCCTCCCAAAAGGTAACGGAGGCGCCCAAAGGTTCCCTCAGCACGGTCGGAAATCGTGCGCAGAGTGTAAACGCACAAGGGAGCTTGACTGCGAGACCGACAGGTCGAGCAGGGACGAAAGTCGGGGTTAGTGATCCGGCGGTAACGAGTGGAAGTGCCGTCGCTCAACGGATAAAAGGTACTCCGGGGATAACAGGCTTATAGCCGCCAAGAGTTCACATCGACGCGGCTGTTTGGCACCTCGATGTCGGCTCATCGCATCCTGGGGCTGGAGTAGGTCCCAAGGGTTGGGCTGTTCGCCCATTAAAGCGGTACGCGAGCTGGGTTCAGAACGTCGTGAGACAGTTCGGTCCCTATCTTCCGTGGGCGTTGGAGGCTTGAGAGGAGCGACTCCTAGTACGAGAGGACCGGAGTGGACGTACCTCTAGTGTACCGGTTGTCCTGCCAAGGGCACCGCCGGGTAGCTATGTACGGAAGAGATAACCGCTGAAAGCATCTAAGCGGGAAGCTCGCCTCGAGATAAGGCCTCCCACCCCTTCGAGGGGGTAAGACCCCTGGTAGACCACCAGGTTGATAGGCCACAGGTGTAAGCACGGCGACGTGTTCAGCCGAGTGGTACTAATGGGTCGAGGGCTTAATGGCTTTACTACGGGTTTGCGCTATGCGGTTTTCAAAGGCCAGGCGGCTCTCTTGGCCGCGGGGCTTTCACAATCGAATACGCTATTTGAGAAAGGGTGACGATAGCGGCGGGGATACACCTCTTCCCATTCCGAACAGAGAAGTTAAGCCCGCCAGCGCCGATGGTACTGCGGGGGGGACCCCGTGGGAGAGTAGGTCGTCGCCCATTTTTTATTGGTTTTTGGGTTTATCGGCCTATCGGCATGTGGGTTCTCGTCCGGGCAGCCTGTTGTCGTAGATGCTAGAGCTTGGCGGCGACATTCTGGTGGTCTTTGTTTCGGACTCGCACATCGGCGGGGACCCGGGGTGCGACGGGTTTGAGTCCCCGGAGGAGCTACGGGCGCTCTTTGAGGAGCTGGCGCGACATGACGGACCGGTGGAGCTGGTTCTGGCGGGAGACTTCTTCGATTTTCTGCAGATAGGCAAAGTGCCGGAGGGTGCGAACCGGGCGTCGCTGACGGTGGACCGGTCTGAGTACGCGGGGCTTTTCGCGGCGCTAGCGAGCTTCAATGCGGGCGAGGGTAAGCGAGTGATCTATCTGCCTGGCAACCATGATGCGGAGTCGTTCTGGAATCCGGCGATAAAGGAGACGCTTAGGGAGAGAGGGCTCGTGGACGAGTTCGCCTACAGCTACGCGGCCTCTATAGAGGTGGATGGGGAGCGGCGCGTAGTCTACTGCGAGCACGGCAACCAGTTCGATCCCGCAAACCTCGTCGAGGATTATCACGACCGGCTGGACACGCCACTGGGGCACCACGTCGTCACGGACTTTACCCGGCACGTTGCGCCGTACGGCGAGGTATCACCGGGGCTGGACCTCTCGGAGATAAAGATGGTCTACCCGCTCGTGGCGATACCGGGGTGGGTGGCCAGCCGGTACTTCTACGACTTCGCGGGGAAGGTCGTCTCCTACCTGCTGCTGCCGCTGCTCGCCCTGTACATTGCATACCGGCTGGTGGCGTACGCCATGGGGCTGGCGCGCGGCTCGGGGGGCTTTCTCGGAAGCTTCCGCGAGCTGCCGAGGGTGCACGAGGTGTTCGTGGACATCGGGATGGTGGCGCTGCTGGTACTGACGGTGGCCGCCGTATTCTTCCTTGTCGCGCGGCACGCCGTCCACCGGGGGCTGCGCGCCGTGAGCCCTGGCGGGAGGGTGCGCTACTCGCCCGCCGAGTCCTCGCGGAACGAGATCCGGGACATCCTTGCCGGCGGGGGGCGCTTTCCAATGGAGTCCTCGCTCGATCCTTCTTCGGTAGACGTCTTCGTCTCGGGGCATACGCATCTGCCGTCGCTCTCGGAGATGGAGAGGCCGGGAGGCAGACGGGCCGTGTTCGTCAACTCGGGATGTTTTCTAAGGCAGCTGCAACCCGTCTCGCCACGCCTCAAGGGTCCGCCCGTGTTCGTCTCGAAGTTCGTGCTGACGCACGTGCGGATCTATCTGAGAGAGGGAGCGCTGCGCGTGGAGCTGTGGGAGCAGCCGAAACCCGCAGGGCAGAGGTTGAGCAGGATCGAACGCCTGCTTTCGGTCGGTCGCAGGCCTCCCAATCCACCGCCGGGCGGGAAGATGCGACTCGTTGCCTCCGCCGAGGTCTGAGCGTGTTTGCCAGATGCACTTGGGGTAAGGTAACGCTGGCTAGTTGAGAGCCTGTTCCATAGGACTCAGGAGGAGAGTTGGCTGACAACCAGGAACTGGACAGGGACTTCGTCGAGCAACAGAGGCGCAGGCTCGAAGAGCGGCGCGAGGAGCTGTTGCGGATAGCACGCGGGATGAATGAGGACGAGCGGGAGCGAGAGGAGTCGGAGGAGGACTTCACCGAGCACGACTCCGGCGATATGAGCCAGTCGCTCTACACGCGTGAGATGGATGCCACGGTCGGGGAGCAGGCCGAGCGCCGTCTGGAGGACGTGGAGCGGGCCCTGCAGAAGATTGAAGAGGGGACCTACGGCCTCTCCGATGAGAGCGGGGAGCGGATACCGCGCGGGCGCCTGGAGGCGATGCCTGAGGCGATCCGCACTATCGAGGAGCAGGAGCGATTCGAGCGGGAGCGGAGGCCGCCACTCTAGCGTGCGCACGATCCTCTACACCGGGAAGGGGGGCGTCGGCAAGACGAGCGTTGCCGCGGCCACGGCGCTGAAGGCCGCGAGGGGCGGCAAGCGGGTGCTCGTGATGAGCACCGATCCCGCGCACTCGCTCTCGGACGCCTTCGACGAGAACGTCGGCCCCGAGCCGAAGGAGATGGCACAGGGCGTCTTCGCTCAGGAGATGGACCAGTCGTCTATGATCGAGGCGCACTGGGCCGAGATCCGGGACTACGTCACCACCCTCTTTGAGTGGCAGGGAGCCGAGACGCTGGAGGCCGAGGAGCTGGCGCTCCTGCCGGGGATGGACGAGGTCTTCGGACTGCTGATGGTGCGCGAGCATCACAAGCAGGGCCGCTACGACGCCCTTATCGTGGATGCCGCTCCGACCGGGGAGACCCTCAAGCTCCTCGCTCTGCCCGACCAGCTCAACTGGTACGTGGAGAAGATCTTCCCGATACAGCGCAGGGTGGCGGGGTTCGTACGCCCGTTCGCGCGCAGGACGAGGACTCTGCCGCCGCTCCCGGAGGACAGTGTCTTTGCCGCCGGGCAGAGGTTCTTCGAGGCGATGGCGGGGGTGGAGGAGATCCTCACCGACCGCCAGGACTCCTCCGTGCGCTTGGTGACCAACGCCGAGAAGATGGTCGTCGCCGAGGCGCGGCGAGCGTATACTTATCTCAACCTCTACGACTACGGGGTGGACGCGGTGGTGGTGAACAAGCTCCTCCCGGAGACCGTCTCCGATCCTTACTTCGACGCCTGGCGGGAGTCTCAGGGCCGGCACCTGCGGGAGATAGAGGAGTCCTTTGCTCCGATCCCCATCCTGAAGGCTCGTCTCTTCGACCGGGAGATGTATGGGCTGCAGGCGCTCGAGGCGCTCGCCGACGACGTCTTCGAGGAGGCGGCGCCGCTTGAAGTGCTATTTCGGGGCCGGGCGCACGAGATCGTCGAGAACGGTGGCGGCTACGAGGTGATTCTCAGCCTTCCGTTCGCGGAGAGGGGAGACATAGACCTCTCCAAGAGGGGAGCTGAGCTCCTTGTGCGAGTCGGGGGCTACAAACGCAACATCCTCCTGCCGGACTCGATGAAGCGCCTCGCCGCGACCGGCGCCAGCCTGGAGGACGAGCGCCTGAGAGTGAGGCTGGAAGATGTCTCCTGAGAGGCGCAGGCATCCGGTTCTCGGCGTTCTCGCCTACCTGCTCGTGCCTGGCGAGCGGCGCGCGCGGGCGGCCGGTCACTTTCGGCGGGCGGGGATGGAGGTTGTGCGGGGCGTCGCAGCGTTTGTGCGACCCGAGCCGGAGCGGAGCGGGGAGATGCGGCGGCAGAAGATCGA
>JBFLXF010000209.1:0-5099 GCA_040757515.1 Actinomycetota bacterium | reverse complement strand
GGTGCGCGTCTACAACCCGCACTTCGAGGAGGATGGCTGGCAGTCCACCCATACCGTGCTGGAGATAGTCATCGACGACATGCCCTTTCTGGTGGATTCCACGCGCATGGAGGTCAACCGTCAGGGCTACGCCATCCACCTGATGCTGCACCCGATCATGAAAATCCGCCGGGACGATGAAGGACACATCGTCGAGGTGCTCCCTCCGGACGCGGAGGACGAAGACGCCATCGCCGAGTCCATCATCCACGTCGAGGTGGACCGCCAGACGGCAAGCGCGGCCCTCGAAGAACTGCGCTCCTGCATCGAACGCGTCCTGGGACAGGTGCGCGTGGCCGTCGAGGACTGGCAGAAGATGCGCGTGAAAGCCCTGGAGATCGCTTCCCACCTCCAGAGAGACAGTTTACCCGTGGACGAGGAGGAGCTAGCCGAGGCCCGGGCCTTTCTGGAGTGGATCGCGGACGACCACTTCACCTTTCTCGGCTACCGGGAATACGACCTGCTCGAAGAGGAAGGCGAAGACGTGCTCAGAAGCGTGCCGGAGAGCGGCCTGGGCATCCTGCGGGAGTCTCACCGGCGGCCCCGCTCTCACAGCTTCGCCAAGCTTCCCCCCGAGGTGCGCAGACTGGCCCGCGAGCCCAACCTGCTCAACCTCACCAAGGCCAACTCGCGCGCCACCGTCCACCGTCCCTCGTACATGGACTACATCGGCATCAAGAAGTTCGATGAGTCGGGTGAGGTCTCCGGCGAGCGGCGCTTCCTGGGCCTCTACACCTTCTCGGCCTACAGCATGAGCGTCTTCGAGATCCCGATCGTGCGCCGCAAGGTGCGCTACGTGCTGGAGAGAGCGGGCTTTCCGGAGGGCAGCCACAACGAGAAGGACCTGCTGGAGATCCTGGAGACCTACCCGCGAGACGAACTCTTCCAGATCTCACGCGAGGAGCTCTTCGACATCTCGATGGGCATCCTGCACCTGCAGGAGCGTCAACGGGTGAGGCTCTTCGTCCGGCGCGACACCTACGGACGCTTCTTCTCGTGTCTGGTCTTCGTGCCGCGCGAGCGCTACAACACCGAGATCCGGCAGCGGATGCAGGAGATCCTGCAGCGGGCCTTCCGCGGCGTCTCATCGGAGTTCAACGTGCGGCTCTCGGAGTCGGTGCTGGCCCGGCTGCACTTCACGATCTACACTACCCCTGGCGAGACGCCGGACTACGACGTGGAGGATATCGAGGGGCGCCTGGCCGAGGCGACCCGCTCGTGGACGGACAACCTCTACGAGGCTCTGGTCGAGAGTTGCGGCGAGGAGGCCGGCACCGAGCTCTTCCACAAGTACCGCAACGCCTTCCCCCCGGGCTATCGCGACGGCTTTCTGGCCCGCTCGGCGGTGGCCGACATCCGCAAGATAGAGGAGCTCGACTCCGAAGACGACCTCCGCATGAGCCTCTACCACCCGATAGAGGAGCCTGAGAACTTCCTGGGTTTCAAGCTCTTCCGGGCGGGAGAGCAGATATTGCTCTCGGGCGTCCTGCCCCTGCTGGAGAACATGGGCGTCGAGGTGGTGGACGAGCGGCCGCACAAGATCGAGCCCGCAGGTTCTTCTCCGGTCTGGATCTACGACTTCGGTCTGGTCCACGAGGCGCAGGGTGAGCTGCGAACCGGAGAGGTGCGGGACATCTTCCAGGAGGCCTTCGCCCGCGCCTGGCGCAACGAGGTCGAGAACGACGGCTTCAACCGTCTAGTCCTGCGTGCCCGGCTGACCTGGCGGCAGGTGACGATCCTGCGCGCCTACTCGAAGTACCTCAGGCAGGCCGGAACCACTTTCTCCCAGACCTACATGGAGGACACGCTCTTCTCCAACCCGCGCATCGCGCGCCTGCTAGTAGAGCTCTTCGAGACCCGCTTCGACCCGGACCGGCAGGCGGAGGCCGAACGGGAGACGGAGCGGCTACGGGGGGAGATCGAGGACGCGCTCGACGAGGTGGCGAGCCTGGACGAGGACCGCATCATGCGCAACTTCCTCGATACCATCCTGGCGACGACCCGCACGAACTACTACCAGCGCACCCCGGAGGGCGAGCCCAAGGCGCACCTCTCCTTCAAGCTCGATCCGGGCCGGATACCTCTCCTGCCGCTGCCGAGGCCGCGCTTTGAGATCTTCGTCTACTCCCCGCGGATGGAGGGAGTGCACTTAAGAGGCGGCAAGGTCGCGCGCGGCGGCATCCGCTGGTCCGACCGGCGGGAGGACTTCCGCACGGAGATCCTCGGTCTCATGAAGGCCCAGATGGTGAAGAACGCCGTGATCGTGCCCGTCGGCGCGAAGGGCGGCTTCGTCGTGAAGCGCCCCCCCACGCAGGGCGGACGCGAGGCGATGATGGAAGAGGTCGTCGCCTGCTACAAGACCCTCATCCGCGGGATGCTCGACCTTACCGACAACCTCGCGGACGGTGGAGTGCTCCCGCCGCCGGAGGTCGTGCGCTACGACGATGACGACCCCTACCTGGTCGTGGCCGCGGACAAGGGCACCGCCACCTTCTCGGACATCGCCAACGGCATCGCGCAGGAGTACGGCTTCTGGCTCGGGGACGCCTTCGCCTCCGGCGGCAGAACCGGCTACGACCACAAGGCGATGGGGATCACGGCGAGGGGCGCCTGGGAGTCGGTGAAGCGGCACTTCCGCGAGCTCGGCAAGGACATCCAGAGCGAAGACTTCACCGTCGTCGGGATCGGGGACATGTCCGGCGACGTCTTCGGCAACGGGATGCTCCTGAGCCGGCACACAAAGCTCGTCGGCGCCTTCGACCACCGGCATATCTTCCTCGATCCGGACCCCGACCCGGAGAGGAGCTACGAGGAGCGGCGGCGGCTCTTCGAGATGCCGCGCTCGACGTGGGCCGACTACGACGAGGGGCTCATCTCCGAGGGCGGCGGCGTCTACCCGCGCACCGCGAAGTCCGTCCCGCTCTCACCGCAGGCGAAGGAGCTGCTCGGGGTGGAGGCCGACACACTCACGCCGAACGAGGTGATCCGGGCGCTGCTGAAGGCGCCGGTGGACCTCCTCTTCAACGGCGGCATCGGGACGTACGTGAAGGCCTCCGGCGAGACGAACGCAGAGGTGGGAGACCGGGCGAACGACGCGCTGCGGGTGGACGGCCGGGAGCTGCGCTGCCGCGTCGTGGGCGAGGGGGGGAACCTCGGCTTCACGCAGCGGGGACGCATCGAGTACGCCCTGTACGGCGGCAGGATCTACATGGACGCCATAGACAACTCCGCAGGCGTGGACACCTCAGACCACGAGGTCAACATCAAGATACTGCTCGACCACATCGTCAAGGACGGCGACATGACCGGGAAGCAGCGCAACAGGCTTATCTCGGAGATGGCCGACGAGGTCGCCCGGCTCGTCCTCTACGACAACTACGCGCAGACCCAGGCGATAAACACTGCGCTGGCGCTCGCTCTCCCCATGATCGACGTCCACCGCCGCTACATCAGCGCCCTGGAGCAAACGGGAGCGCTCGATCGTGAGATCGAGTTCTTGCCCGACGAGGAAACCTTCGCCGAGCGGAGGGCGGAGGGCAAGGGGCTTACGGCACCCGAGTTCGCGATATTGCTGTCGTACAGCAAGATCACGCTCTACAAGTCCGTTCTCTCCTCGGGCTTGCCGGACGACCCGTACTTCCTGAACGCGCTGGAACGGTACTTCCCCAGCGCTTTGCGCGAGCACTTCCGCGACCGGATGGGAGAACACCGGCTGCGGCGCGAGATCATCGCCACCTCGGTCGTGAACGAGCTGGTAAACAGGGGCGGCCCCTCGTTCGCATTCCGGCTCGGTGAGGAGACCGGGGCCGGGCCGGCGGAGATCGCGCGCGCCTTCGCGGCCGCCGTCGAGATCTTCGACATGCGCTCGCTCTGGGATGAGATCGAGTCCCTGGACAACCGGGTCGCCGCCCAGATCCAGACGCGGATGTTTCTGGACTGGCGCAGGTTGGTCGAACGGGCGACGCGCTGGCTCCTGCGCAACCGCCGCAGACCGCTGGACGTAGCCGCCGCCGTCGAGTTCTTCTCCGGCGGCGTCTCGGAGCTTGCGGAGCGTCTGCCCGAGCTCGTGCTCGACAGCGCGCGGGAGGCGGTCGAGAAGTCGGCGGAGGCGCTCATCGATGCGAAGGTGCCGCCGGAGCTGGCCCGGCGGGTCGCCGCCCTGAGCCCGATGTTTTCGGAGCTGGACATCGTGGACGTGGCGGCCGCAACGGGCAAGGGGGTCGAAGCCGCGGCCGAAGTCTACTTCACGCTGGGCAACCGGCTGAGGCTGCACTGGTTGCGCGGCCACATCGAGGCCCTGCCCCGCGACAACCGCTGGCAGGCGCTCGCCCGGGCCGCCCTGCGCGACGATCTCTATAGTCTGCAGGCGGCGCTCACGGCGGAGATGCTGCGCGAGACCCCAGACGAGAAGTCGGTGGAGGAGCGCATCGAGGCCTGGGTTTCCTCGTACCGCGCTCCCGTGGAGCGGGCGCTGCAGGTCCTCGCGGACATAAACGCCAGCGGCACCTTCGATCTGGCCACCCTTAGCGTTGCGCTGCGCGAGATCCGCAACCTGATCCCCTCTTCCAGCGCCTCCGCCGCCGAGGCCGAGATCCCGACCGGGTAGAGCGCCTGCTCTCTCTAGACCGCACCCCTGCCGCGCTCCCCGAGAGCCCGCACGGCGACCTCCTCATCCACGAAGGCGCGAGTGCGAAGCGGCAGCTCCCGGATAAAGAGGCTGGCGAGAAGGGCGACGCCCAGTATGGGCAGGCCGAGGACGAAGACGGGGTGCATCGCCGCCGCCAACCCCTGGCGTATGCCGGTCTCCACGGCGGCGGGCAGGTTCGCCAGGGCGCCGGGATCGAGGACGGCCCCGACGCCCGCGCCACCGGAGAAATGTCCGGCCTGCCCGGACGCGCCGGGCGGGAGGCGGCGAGAGATCTCGCTCGCCAGGTTGGCGGTGAGGATGGTGCCGAAGACGGCGGTGCCTACGGTGGCCCCGAGGGAGCGAGAGAGCTGGGTCACGGAGGTGACGACGCCCAGATCTTCTCGGGCGGAAGCGTTCTGCACGACGAGGGTGT
>JBFLXF010000208.1:633-5119 GCA_040757515.1 Actinomycetota bacterium | reverse complement strand
ATGGTCGGTCGGTTCGTCAACAGCCCGCGCAACGACGACCCGCGTTGCGTCGAGCCCGCCGCGTGAGCCTCGTCGAGACGCGCCCCGAGGTGGCGGACGCCCTGCGTAGCGGGGGCCCGGTCGTCGCGCTCGAGTCCACCCTTATATCCCACGGCCTTCCCCGTCCGGAGAACCTCCGCGTCGCCCGCGAGGTCGAGAGGGTGGTGCGCGCCGAGGGCGCCGTACCCGCTACCGTCGGCGTCGTTGCCGGGACCCCGAAGGTCGGGCTCGAGGACGCGGAGATAGAGCTCCTCGCGAGCGCCGACGGCGTCCCGAAGCTCTCCGCTCGCGACCTCCCGGTCGCCGCCGCGAAGAGCAGCCACGGGGCTACCACCGTCGCCGCCACGGCGCACCTGGCCGCTATCGCGGGCGTGAGGCTCTTCGCTACGGGGGGCCTCGGCGGGGTGCACCGCGAGGCGAGCGAGAGCTGGGACGTCTCCGCCGACCTCGCCGCGCTCGCCCGCACGCCTGTGGCCGTGGTCTGCTCCGGCGTCAAGTCCATCCTGGACGTGCCGGCCACGCTGGAGCAGCTCGAGACCCTGGGCGTCCCCGTCGTCGGCTTCCGCACCCGCCGCTTCCCCGGTTTCTACCTGACCGACTCGGGGAGCCCGGTGGACTGGTCGGTGGAGAGCGAGGGAGAGGCGGCGCGCCTCTTGCTGGCGATGGCCGGGGTCGGCCTCGTCGACGTGGGCGCCGTGATCGCCAATCCTCTGCCCGAGGAGGAGCAGCTCGACCCCGGCCTTCACGACCGCGTGCTCCGCTCCGGGTTGGAGGCGATGGAGAGACGCGGCGTGCGCGGCAAGGAGGTGACGCCGTTCCTGCTCGAGCACTTTCACGAGGCGACGGGAGGAGAGAGCCTCAGGGTCAACGAGAAGATCATCCTCCACAACGCCCGCCTCGCCGCCCGGGTGGCCGTCGCCCTCGCCGCAGAGCGGGTCTGAATGGATACCCCGAAGGTCGTCGTGGTGGGGGACCTGATCCTGGACCTTCTCGCCAGACCCGGCGGGCCGGTCGCCTTCGGCACCGACACCTTCACGCCCATCCGCGCAGCCCCCGGCGGCTCCGGCGCCAACTGCGCCGCCTGGCTCGCCCGCCTCGGCGTCGAGACCGTCTTCGTGGCGAGGGTCGGGGACGACGTCTTCGCCGACTACCTCGCCGCGGACCTGCAGAGTAGCGGCGTGAAGACCCATCTCGCCCGCGACTCGCAGCTGCCGACAGGTAAAGTCTTCGTGCTCGTGGACGGCGCGGGGGAGCGGACCATGATCACCGACCGCGGCGCCGGAGCGAACCTCGGCCCGGACGACCTCCCCCGTAACCTCTTCGCCCCCGGAGCACACCTGCACCTCTCCGGCTACCTCCTCTCCGGCGGCACTCGCCGCCAGGCTGCCCTACTGGCCCTTCGCCTCGCCCGCGAGGTGGGGATGACCGTCTCCGTGGACCCCTCCTCCGTGCCGCTCCTGGAGGATATCGGCCCGGAGAACTTCCTCCGCTGGACAACGGGCGCCGATCTCGTCTTCCCGAACCTCAGCGAGGGTGCCCTGCTCAGCAGCGAGAAGGAGCCTGAGCGAATCGCAACGAGGCTGGCCGGTCTCTATCCCGGCGTTGCGCTCAAGCTCGGCCCGGAGGGCGCCCTGTACGCCGGGACGGACGGCGAGGTCGTACGTGTCCCCGCTCCGCCGGTCCGAGTCGTGGACACCACCGGCGCGGGTGACGCCTTCTGCGCAGGCTTCCTGGCCAGTCGGCTCGCCGGAGATTCACCCAAGGAATCCCTGCTTGACGGCACCAAACTCGCCGCCAGAGTTATAAGCCATATGGGGGGTCGTCCGGCCCTCTGACCAGACGCAACCTCTCCAAGCAAGAACCCTATCTAACGGGAGTTGCTCTGCAACCCCGAATGGCCGCGGTATCTGGGACTGGACTTCGGCGCTTTCAGTTCCCTATGTCGATGATCGTCGAATAATGTAGCTCCGTTATCACCGAAAAATGTAGGTCCGAAGAAGGGCGGCGATGTTCCTCAAGAGGGTCTCCCTGGGATTTTGGTAGCTCCTCCGCCTTCCCTCTAAGGTTACTTCGTTCGGAGCACCTTACGAGAAGGAGAGACGAGGCGGAGGGGATGATCGACGAGGAGGAGTTCATGGACATAAGAGCCCTGCACCGCCAGGGTTACACCTACGCCCAGATCGGTAGGATGGTCGGCCGGGACTGGAGGACGGTCAAACGCTACCTCACGGAGGGCGCCCAGCCGGTCTACCGCCGCAAGAAGGATCTGCCCTCCAAGCTCGACCCCTTCAAGGGCATCGTGGATGGGTGGCTGGAGAAGGAGCCGAGCCTCAGGGCTACCCGCATCCACCAGGACCTGGTCCGCGACTACGGCTTTACGGGCGGTTACCAGATCGTCCAGCGCTACGTCAGGGACCGCAAAGCCGTGAGGCATCCTCGCACCACCGAAGAGCGTTTCGAGACGGCGCCGGGACAGCAGGCTCAGGTGGACTGGTCCCACGAGGAACCGATCCTCACCCCCGAGGGTCTCGCTCTGCCCCTCTATTGTTTCCACATGGTCCTCTCCCACTCAAGGGAGGCCTTCTGCTCGCTGGTGGGATCGATGGACCTCTCCACGTTCTGGGGGTGCCACCGGGCGGCGTTTGCCCACTTCGGAGGTGTTCCCAAGGAGATCCTCTACGATCGCACCAGGACGGTCGTCCGCCAGCATGTGGGAAGGGAGCAAGGATTGGAGCAGCGTCGCCTGTTCCACCCGGAGGCTTTGGCATCCGCGATGCACTACGGTTTCAGGATACGGCTGTGCAAACCCTACCGGGCCAAGACCAAAGGGAAGGTCGAATCCGACATCGACTACGTGAGGGGCAGGCTCCTTCAGGCGCATTCCTTCCGGAGCTATGAGGAGGCGAACGCCTCTTGGCGGCAATGGAACGAAGAGGTAGCCCGCAGACGGGTTCACGGCACCCACGGCGAGATCGTGGGCGTACGAGCCGAGCGCGACCGGGCGGCGCTTTTGGCCTTGCCTCCTGAGCCCTACCTGGTCCTCTCTCGCACGCAGCGTGTTGTGGCGAGAGACGGTTTCTTCTCCTTTGAGGGGAGGCGCTACGCCGTGCCGGCCAGTTCCGCTAGCAAGGCCCGGCCCGGCGAGAAGGTCGAGCTGGTTTTGGGCGCGCGGGAGGTCGAGGTTCGTTGCTTGCGCACCGGCGAGATCCTCGCCAGCTACGAGCGCGGCAGGCCCGAGAGGGTCTTGCCGGACCCCTCGGCGGAGCGGGGTTCCGTCCCGCTCGCCGATCCCTTGCGGGCCCTCCCGGCCGCAGAAGAGGTCCACCGCCGCCCGCTCTCGATCTATGAGGAGGTAGTGGCCGGTGGCTGAGATGATGAGTGAGCGCATCAGGCGTAACGCCCGCGAGCTCAAGCTGCTCGGGCTCTCAGAGAACCTCGACGACCTCATCAAACGCGCCGAAGAGGGGAACCTCGGCTACCGGCAGTTCCTGGACCTCCTCCTCGAGGAAGAGGTCGGAGTGGTAGAGGGCCGCAAGTACGCTTCCCGCCTGAAGCTCTCGGGGCTCCCCTACCGTAAGACCCTCTCGGAGTTCGATGCCGCCTTCCAGCCCGAGCTGGACCCCAAACGCCTCTCGGAGCTTGCGTCCTTGCGCTTCGTTGAGAAGAAGGTGAACGCGCTCGTGCTCGGGCCCCCGGGCGTAGGGAAGACCCACATCGCCGTCGGGCTGGCCATGGAAGCTCTGCGTCGCGGCAACCTGGTGCGCTACCTCACTTTAGACGACCTGGTGCGGGACCTCAGAAGGGCCGACCAGCTCGGAAAGCTCAGGGAGAAGCTCGCCCACTACCAGAGGCCCCAGCTTTTGATCTGCGACGAGGTAGGCTACCTGCCGCTCGCACGGGAGGACGCCAACCGCTTCTTCCAGCTGGTGAACCGCCGCTACACCAAGGGCTCTATGGTCGTCACCTCAAACAAGCGGGTCTCGGAGTGGGCCGAACTCTTCGGTGAGGAGGTCTTGGCCGCGGCGATCCTGGACAGGCTGTTGCACGATGCAGAGGTCCTGACCATAAACGGGCCCTCCTACAGGCTACGCGGACGGCTGGAGGTCATGAAGGGAGCCGCGGACGAGGAGGGAGGTGAGGCCGAAAGGCGAGCAGAAGATTGAGGGCCCAGAGGGCCGCCACTCGACCTACATTTTTCGATGATAACAACCTACATTTTTGGATGACCATTGACACCCTATCTAACGGGAGTTGCTCTGCAACCCGCCGGCTACGCCATCGTGCCGAACGCGGTCATGCCTTTCAGTTCCCTATCTAACGGGAATTGCTCTGCAACAAGGAGGAGGAGGAAGGCATGAGCGATCCGCTGCTTTCAGTTCCCTATCTAACGGGAGTTGCTCTGCAACGGAGCCGGGGAGCTCTACGTCTTCGGCAGGCGGTGTTCTTT
>JBFLXF010000208.1:0-623 GCA_040757515.1 Actinomycetota bacterium | reverse complement strand
CCACAGCTATCGGACACGTTTCCCTTCTCTCTTGTTTGGACTTTCAGTTCCCGAGCTAACGGGAGTTGCTCTGCAACTCCCGCCTTCCCGCACCACCGTCTCCAGGTACGGACTTTCAGTTCCCTATCTAACGGGAGTTGCTCTGCAACCGGGACGTGGACGGAGTATGCGCGCATGTTCCAGTCATCTTTCAGTTCCCTATCTAACGGGAGTTGCTCTGCAACCGTGGAGCCTGCGGCGGGTGCGGCGCCTCCCCTACAGCCTTTCAGTTCCCTATCTAACGGGAGTTGCTCTGCAACCGAGAGACGGAGAGCGCGGCGTCGACCACGTGATGGTCTTTCAGTTCCCTATCTAACGGGAGTTGCTCTGCAACACTCAGACGGTCTCACCGGCTGCGACGGCGGATATAACCCTTTCAGTTCCCTATCTAACGGGAGTTGCTCTGCAACCGCCACCATCATCGCCTGCCGCGCCCGGCTCGCCGAGCTTTCAGTTCCCTATCTAACGGGAGTTGCTCTGCAACCGGGGCGGCGGCGTATGACGTTGCGCCGGACATGCGCTTTCAGTTCCCTATCTAACGGGAGTTGCTCTGCAACTGAGGGAGCTGCCGAGCACGCACCCGA
>JBFLXF010000207.1:0-5123 GCA_040757515.1 Actinomycetota bacterium | reverse complement strand
CCGCCCCGGTAACCC
Source organism: Actinomycetota bacterium (assembly GCA_040757515.1). Classification (GTDB taxonomy): domain Bacteria; phylum Actinomycetota; class Rubrobacteria; order Rubrobacterales; family Rubrobacteraceae; genus JBFLXF01. The sequence continues at coordinate 5,108 of JBFLXF010000207.1, read as the reverse complement.
GCTTCGCGGGCAATGATCTCTGCCGTCTCGAAGGCGCGGGAGAGGGGGCTGGAGTAGATCGCATCCAGCCTCTTCTCCGCGAGCGCCCGTCCGGCGAGCCGGGCCTGATGTCGTCCCTCGTCGGAGAGGGGGAACTCCATCTGACCCTGCCAGACGCCGCTTGCGTTCGCCGTGGACTGGCCGTGCCGGACCAGTATGATCTCCAGCGTTCCAGACATGCGCGTAAGTTTATGCATCGAACGCGGCTCCGGCAAATCTTCGGATGTTAGAATCCCGCCCGACGCGAGGACGCTCGGAGGGGAGGTCGACCGGATGGCCTGGAGAGGGCGCGATGAACCGTTCAGAGAGATAGAGGTCGATCGCGATGCGCCGCGTCCTCAGGCGATCCTGCGTACCGCCGAGAGGCTGGAGGCGCACGGGGCCGAGGTGGTGGAGCTTTTCGTCGAGGTGCGTTCTGCGCGCGGCACGGTCGTGATGCCGGTCCATTTGCGCCACGACGACCGCGAGTACCTCATTGAGGTGGAGACTCGTCCGTGGGAGCCCGATGTCATCGCTGAGGCCCTCAAGAAGGCCGCTGCCGTACGGGTCTCGGAGTGGGCCGGCGTCGAGCTCGTCGTCCTCGGCGCCTACCCGATCCCTGAGGAAGTCGCCTTTCTGTTCGGAGACTCGCCCGCAGCCGTTCTGCAACTCGACCTGATGCCGGGGGATCTCGAGTCTCCCGAGTCTTTCGCCGAGCTCTTCCGGGAATCCGCAAGCGCCCGATGGGGTGTGGATCTGGACTACGGGCTGGAGAGTCTGCCGCTCACCGAGGAGCTGCTCCTGGCCGCTCTGGAGAACGGATCCGGCCCGGCGCACGTTACGGAACGGCTGGTGTTCGGCCTGGGATACTACGTCGGGGAGGTGATCCGGGCCTGCGCCCCCGTTCCCGGCGCGTGGCGCGAGAGCCGGGACTGGGGCGAGGGGAGCGTTCTCGAGGTCGGCGACTTCGAGCTCGACCCCGTGGGTAAGGCTCGCGCCTTCCTTAGCTGTGGAGCGGAGGACTCCGTGACCTTCTTCGCCCACTACGCTCTGCAGGAGATAGAAGGCTCCCCGGCCGCCGGAGAGGCCGCGAAAGAACCTTAAGCGATCAGGTCGCGTACCGGCGGCGCAGCTCGCGAATGATGTGCGCCGAATCCACCAGAACCTCGTCGCCGATGGTAAGGATGGGGATCGCTCTCTGGCCACTCAGCCGGATAACCTCCGCTCTGCCGTCCTCGTCGGCGTTCACGGCCTCGTATTCGAGGTTCAGCCGCTCTAGCTCATTCTTGACCCGCCTGCAATACGGGCAATACTCGCCCGTGTACAGCCGTATCTCTCCCGGGGTTCCGTTCTGAGTCACTGTGCTTCCTCTCTGCCTGTAAGACCAGATTCTGGTGGCAGATTGTACCGCGCAGCGCCCGGAGGAGATCGTCGTTGCCCGCCGGGCACCTTACCCTCGACGTGCGGATAAGGATGAAGTTTGTCTTCAGGTTCAAGAACGAGAATTGAACCGGATTTTTCTGGCGAAACCCGGAATGGCGTGCTAGGGTTGGATGCGAGATAAGGGGTCTATCCGCGATGGCGCGCCGGTTTGTCGGGTACTCGGGGCGCCTTCGCGCATAAACGAGGCGGACGGGTGAGCCTGAGCAGATCGAAGAAGAGGAGCACGCATAGAGGAGGAGGCTACTCGCCTTCCTCCGTTTCGCGCTCCGGTGGGGAGCGCGGGCGCCGCGTTGTGGGGCCGGTCCTGATCGCCTGCGCGATCGTGGCCGTGCTCGTGGCCGCGGACTACTGGTTGAACGCCGGCAAGATCTATCGCGGGGTCGAGGTCGGCGAGATCTCTCTCGGCGGCAAGACCCCTGAGGAGGCCGAACGGATTGTTCAGCGGCGGGCGACCGGCGCGCTCAAAGAGATCGAGTTCAGCGGCCCTGAGGAGTTCTCACGCACCGCCGAGGAGATGGGCGTCCTCTACGATGTGGAGGCGACGGTAGCCGAAGCATACGCCGTAGGCCGTGAGGGTAACCTGCTCGAGCGCCTTGGGGAGCGACTGAAGGCCGCTTACGGGACCGTAGACGTTAGTCCGAAGGTCGAGTATCGTCCGCAGCAGGCGCGCGCCGAGGTCGAGGAGATCGCCGCCCGGCTCGACGCGGAGCCGGTGGAGGCCACCGTGAGGATCGTCGGTCCAGAGGTCGAGGTAGGGCCCTCGGCAGAGGGCTACAAGACCGACGTTGCCGCCACGATGCGCTCCGTAAACGCAGCCGTCGAGGACATGAGCGGCGAGGCGGAGATCGTCGGAGAGGTGTTGAGGCCCGATGTCACGACCGACGAAGCCGAGGCGGCCGCCGAGAAGGCTCGCCGGGCGATGGATGGAGAGCTTGTCCTCACCGCGAACGGAGAGAGCTGGACCGTCTCTCCCGCGGCGATAGGGACCGCGCTCAACGTCTCGGAGAGAGAAGGAGAGATCGAGGTCTCCCTCGACCGCGAGACCATGCGCGAGAATCTCGCCAACGTCTATGCGGCGCTCACCGTCGAGCCCGTTGAGGCCAGCTACCAGGTGGACGGATCCGAGGTGAGCGTGGTGCCGGGCCAGACCGGCAGGCGGATCGAGGACGAGAAATTTCTTGACGCTATAGAGGCCGGTATCTTTGAGGGCCAGCGGAAGTACGAGGTTCCGGTTGTCACGGACAAGCCCGAACTGACGACGGCGGAGGCCAGGAGGCTCAGGCCCACCGAACTGCTCGCTACCTACGAGACCAACTACCTCACTTATGATGATACCCCGGGGCGCGTGGAGAACCTCCAGATCGCCTCCGAGGCCGTGAACGGCACCTTGCTGGCTCCGGGAGAGGTCTTCTCGTTCAACGAACTGGCCGCTCCACTCGAGTACAACGACACGAAGGTCATCGTCAACGGCCGGGTAGACACCGCCGAGGGCGGCGGCCTATGCCAGGTCTCCTCGACGCTTTACATGGCGGCCAACTTCGCCGGACTCGACGTCATCGAGCGCCACCCCCACTACGCCGAGCTGCCATACATCAGGCCCGGTTTCGATGCCACCGTTTGGTTTGGGGCGCTGGACATGAAGTTCAAGAACACGTCGCCAGGGTACGTCCTGATCCAGCAGTGGGTGGACACGTCAACCGGCACCGTCCACGCGGCCATCTACGGCAAACCGACCGGCAAGGAGGTCGAGATGACCTCCCGCAAGGTCGCGGAGTATAGCGACGGCGAGGGCAACCCCGTTACCGAGTGGGTGACCTACCAGAAGGTTACCGAGAATGGGAAAGTCGTCTTCAACGACGTTCTGCACAAGGACACTTACAAGTACCTCAAGCCCGCCGAGGAGGATGCTCCCTACGACCGCCGTCCGGTGAACTAGGAGGAGAGAGACTCGCGTGAGAGACTCGCGTCTCGCCGGAGAGGGAGGTCCCTCTCCGGCTTTTTGCGGATTACGAGGTGCTCAGGAGACCTCGACGATAAGCTCCACCTCAACGGGCGCGCCGAGCGGCAGCTCGGCGACGCCGACGGCGGAGCGGGCGTGCAGCCCGGCCTCGCCGAAGATCTCGCCTAGCAGGTCCGAGGCGCCGTTGATCACCTCCGGCTGGCGGTTGAAGCCGGGGGCGGAGGCGACGAAGCCGGTCACCTTGACGACGCGGGAGATCCGGTCGAGGCCGCCGGCCTCGGCGGCAGCGGCGGCGAGCGCGTTGAGCGCGCAGGTTCTGGCTGCGTCGCCGGCTTCCTCGATGCCGACGTCGTCGCCGACCTTGCCGGTGCGGTGAAGCTCGCCGCCGACGAACGGGACCTGCCCGGCGGTGAATATGAGCGAGCCGGATCGGACGGCCGGTATGTAGGAGCCCGCGGGCTTCGGGACGGGAGGGAGTTCGAGTCCCAGCTCGCGGAGTCTTTCCTCGGGGGAAGCGTCGTTCATCTGAGGGCCTCCTCGTACTCGCCCGGGTCGTAGATGAGCGGGTAGTCTTCTTGCAGCGTGTCGGCGGCGACGACCTCTCCGACTATTACGGTGTGGTCCCCGGCGCGGGCGGTGTCGATCGTGCGGCAATCCAGGTAGGCCAGACAGTCCAAAAGATACGGCGAGCCGCCAGGGGTGAGCCCGTAGGGGATGCCGCGCAGCTTATCGTGGTACTCGCCGCTGGTCTCGGAGAAGTGGGTCGCCACGTCCACCTGGTCCTCGCGCAACACACTCAGCGCGAAGGTCGAGGTCTCCATCAGCAGATCGTGCGTGTAGCGGTCGTGGCGCACCGAGACGGCGACGGCGGGCGGGCGCTCCGAGGCCTGCATGACCCACGCCGCGGTCATCGCGTTGGACTGGCGGCCCCGGCGGGTGCCGAGCACGTAGACCCCGTGCGTCAGGTGACGCAGGGCGCGGAGTATGGCGGTGCGGTCGTGAACGTCCTTTTCCAAGGTCCCCCGTTCCCAGAGTCTCAGCTTCTCTTACGGGCAATTCTATTCTATCAGGAGCGGGTATACTGCGGTCCATGCCGCCGCAGAGAGCAGGCAGGGGATGAGCGGGGCGCTCGTCGGAGCCGCCGTCGCGCAGACGGTGGTCTACCTGATCTTTATCCGGGCGGTGGATCTCTACGAGCGCGAGGCGCTGCGGTACGTGATCCCGGTCTTCGTCTGGGGCTTCACAGTGGCCGCTGCTGTCTCTCTGATCTTCAACACCCTGTTCGCCGTGACGATCAGCGCGGCTTTGGGCGGGCAGATCGCCCAGTTCGCTACCTCGGTCTTCATCGCGCCTGTCGTCGAGGAATCGGCGAAGGGCATGGCGCTCTTTGCGGCCTTTCTCGTCTCGTTGGCCGTGGCGCGGAGCCGGCACGCGCCCATCGAGTTCTCGGGGGTGATGGACGGGATAGTCTACGGCTCGGCGGTAGGTTTCGGCTTCGCCATCGCCGAGGATCTTCTCTACTATGCTCAGGCGGGGCCAGACGTCTTTATCATGCGCCGGATCTTCGGCGGCTTCGCGCACGCGGCGTTCGCCTCGTTGACCGGCATCGGGATCGGGCTGATCCCCTGGGTCCGGCACCGCATCTTCCGCCCGGTGCCGCCCATACTGGGACTCGCCGCGGCGGTGT
>JBFLXF010000206.1:0-5160 GCA_040757515.1 Actinomycetota bacterium | reverse complement strand
CGGGCGTGCCCCCGGCAGCGGGATTCGTCGCCAAGATCGCCGTCTTCAAGGCCGCCATCGCGGAAGATTCGCTCCTCGTGAGCCTGGCCCTCGTCGCCCTGATCTTTCTCGGGGGGGCGCTGTCGTTCCTGTACTCGTTCCAGGTCTACCAGCGGCGCTTCATGAGACCGGGGGACGAGGGCAAGCCGAGTCCGCGAGCGGCGCGCCTCCTGGTCACCGCCCTGGCGGTCCTCGTGGTGCTGCTGGGAATCTGGCCCGAGCCGCTGGTCTCTCTGAGCGAGGCGGCGGCCGCCGTCCTGGTCGCGGAGGCCGCATGACGCGCTACGTCGCGGCGGTCGCGGTCCTCACGCTCGTCTACGCGCTCGCGCTGGGGAGCTTTCATCCTTGGGATCTCTCGATAGGCGCTGGACTCTCGGCCACGCTGCTCTTGGCGTCCCGGCGGTTCCTCTTCGGCGCCGAGGAGGCGGCCTCGTCTGGCGATCGAAGGCCCAACCTGCCCGGACGGGTGGTGGCCTTCGTGCCGTTCGCCGCCGTCGTCTTCCGGGAGATACTGGCGGGCACCTGGGAGGTCGCGCTGGTGACGCTGCGCCTGCGGCCCCTGGAGCGGCCGGGCATAGTGGCCGTGCCTATAGGGGAGAGGACGCCGACGGGGGTGGCGGTCTGGGCGGTGGTCACGGGGCTCCCTCCCGGCTCCTTCTTTGCGGAGGTGGACCGGGAGCGCGGGGTGGTCTTGATCCACGTCCTCGACGCCCGAGATCCCGACGCCTACCGCCGGCGACAGGAGGAGTTCTACCGTCGCTACCAGAGCAAGGTCTTCCCGTGAGTCTCTGAGGAGGTGCTTTTGCACGAGATAGTCTTCTACTTCGCCTTCGCGTGGATGACGGTCCTGCTCGTCACGAGCGTGGCGGCCGTGATCCGGCTGCGCTCGACGGCGTGCCGCATCCTGGCGCTGGACATGCTGACCCTGATACTCGTAGCGCTCCTGGTGCTCTACGCCGACGCGAACCGCTCCTCCTACTACATGGACGCGGCGCTCGTCCTCTCGCTCCTGGCCTTTATCGCTACCCTGGTCCTGGCCCGCTACCACGGCGAGCGAAGGGTCTTCTAGTGGGGGATGTGCTCTCGCCCGCGGTCCCGTATCTGGCCGACGCGCTCGTGATCCTGGGCCTCTTCGTCATGACCGTCGGGGTCTACGGCGTCATCAGGATGCCCGACACCTACACCCGGCTGCATGCCGCCAGCAAAGCTGTGTTTCTGGGCGTGATCTCTTTTTGCGCCTCCTCGGTTGCGACGGGCGATGCGGACATAATCTACCGGGCGATCCTCATATCCGCGTTCCTGATAGTCACGACCCCCATCTCGGCCTTCGTGATCGCGCGGGCCGCCTTTCTGCGCGGGGAGCGCATGGAGACTCCCGGCGCCCTGGACGAATCGGGCAAAGACCTGCCGGAGGCGCCGGGCCGCTGATGGCCGTGCCGGACGCTGCGCTCCGGTCGTTGGTGGCCAGAGAGAAACAATATAATCTCTTGAGGGACCGCATTGACCTCTGCATGGAGCGCTCTCTGGAAAAGGTGCTGTTGGCGACCGACGGGTCCGCGGACGCGGCCCTGGCCCTGCGCGCGGCGGTGGATCTCTGCGCCGGGACCGGTTCGGAGCTGCACGTGGTCCACGCCTGGCGAGCCTTCGAGCCCGGTTCCCGGCACGGCGCGAGCCTGCAGACGGACGTGGAGCTGCGCGAACGTGAGGCGCGCAGGCTCCTCTCTGAAGAGGTGGCGGCGGCGAAAGCCTCCATTGGAGGGGAGGTGAAGGGTCATCTCCGAGCGGGACCGCCGGCGGAGGAGATCTCCGCGCTGGCCCGGGAGCTCGGGGTCGGCATGATCCTCATGGGCAGCCGGGGCCTGGGGCCGGTAGAGCGGCTGGTGATGGGCAGCGTCTCGGAGGGGGTGGTGGACCGGGCTCCCTGTCCCGTTCTGGTGGTGAGAGGCGGGGCGTGGCCCCCCTCCCGCGTGGTCGTCGGCGACGACTCCTCTGAGGGCGCGCGCCGGGCCGGAGAGCTGGCTGCGCGCATCGCCGTCCTGCTTGGGGCGACGCTGCAACTGGTGAGGGCCTACCCCGTGGTCCTGGACGCCTCCGAGGCCGCGAGGCTGGCGGAGGAGGTGGCGGTGCCCCTGCGCGTGGCGCTGGGCCGCCACGAGGCGGCGCTCCTGGGCCGCGCGCGGATGCTGGAGAGGCGGCTCGGGTACCGCCCGCGCACCAGGGTCAGAGAAGGCGAGGCGGCCTCCGTGATCCTGGTCACCGCCGAAGAAGGCGGCGGGGAACCGGCGCTCATCGCGGTCGGCAGGCGCGGTCTGAGAGGCCCGGACCGCCTCTGGCTCGGCAGTGTCTCGACGAAGGTCTTGAGGGCGGCCACGGGTCCGGTGCTGGTCTGTCCCGCCTGACGCTTCGCGCGGCCGCTCAGCCCTCCGGTTCCTCGCGGTGGACGATGCCGGTGACCTCCTCGACGGCCAGCACGAACGCTATGCCGCGGGCGGGCTCGTCCAGACGGCCCGCCCTCACCACGGCATCGAGGATCGCGTCTCGCTTCTCCTGCTCGGTCAGGATCAGGACGAGCTCCCGCTCGGAGCTGACCGTGATCCCGAAGAAACGCCGCGCCTCGTGCACGCCCGTCCCGCGGGCCAGCAGGATGGTTCCCCCCTCGGCCCCGGCTTCGCGGGCGGCGTCCATGACCTTCCCGGCCGCTCCTTTCGGGACTATGGCGGCTATGAGCCTGTATCCTCGCATCTTGCTAACCTCCCGCCGGGTCGCCGAGGAAGATGCCCAATGCCAGCACGCACAGGATCGGCCCCAGCGCCGCGAAGGCTACCAGCCCGAAGCCATAGATCAGCACGTCTCCCCGCCCGAGCGCCAGAGCGAGCCCGCTTCCGAGAGCTATGGCCAGCGGCACCGTCACCGGCCCGGTGGTGGCCAGGGCCGCATCAAAAGCGAGCCCCGTGTAGCGCTCCGGGGCAAAGAAGGTCAGCACCAGCGCCAGGGCCAAAGCCGGGATGAAGAACGGCGTGGCCTCAATGCCGAGCACTATGCGCGAAGATCCGAGGGCGAGCCCGAGCGCCACCCCCACCGCCACCGTCTGTACGAAGAGGGTGCTCCCCAGGGCGCCGCCGGTCAGGTTCTCGACCCGCTCGGCCAGGATCAGGAGTGCGGGCTCCGCGAGCGTGGCCCCGTATCCCAGGGCGAGCCCGAAGAGCACCACCAGAGAGAGCGAGCCGCGGTGCGCCAGGGCCTCGGAGGCCGCCTCTCCGAGCGGCGTCAGCCCGATCTCCAGCCCTTTGAGGAAGATCACCAGCCCTATGACGGTCAGGACCAGTCCGGCGGCGACCTCGCGCCAGTTCTCGAGCGGTGACCGGAGGACCAGAAGCTGGAAGACGAGCAGGATCCCGATCACCGGGGCGACGCTGCGCAGCCCCTCGCCCAGAAACCCGAGTAGCGTCAAGATCCCGTTCAAGACCGTCTGCACCGTGCCCTCCCGTCCTCTGAGACAAGGATACAAGAAATGTCCGGAAGAGCGCGGGCATCCTTGCGGGGCGGGGCTCGACGCGGGGCTTATCCCGGCCCGCGGAAGCGGGAGTTTGCTCCCATCCGGAGAACGGCGGTGAGACTTCGCTATCAGGCGGCTAGAATCCGGGGGTGGAGCGCAACTTGAACCGCCAGAGCATCGTCGGCCGCGGGACGGCGGGCAACCCGAAGAACCGCTTCGAGAGGATCGAGGTCCACCCCGACCCGCCGGAGGAGTCCGGCGCCGATCCCCGGCCCGAGACCGTCTACCTCCGCGACCGTTCGCGCTCGATCATCGCCCGCAACGCGAGCCCGGACATCGGCTTCGCCGCCAGCGTCAACCCTTACAGGGGATGCGAGCACGGTTGTGCCTACTGCTACGCCCGCCCGACCCACGAGTATCTGGGCCTCTCCGCCGGGCTGGACTTCGAGTCGAAGGTGCTCGTCAAGGAGGACGTCCCGGAGCTGCTGCGGAGGGAGCTCTCCTCCCCCCGCTGGAGGCCCGAGGTGCTCTCCATGAGCGGCGTCACCGACCCCTACCAGCCCATCGAGAGGCGGCTGCGCCTCACCCGCCGCTGCCTGGAGGTGCTCGCGGAGTTCCGCAACCCGGTCGCCGTCGTCACCAAGAACCACCTCGTCACGCGGGACGCGGACCTGCTCGGCGAGCTCGCCCGCCACAACGCCGCCGCGGTCGCCATAAGCCTCACCACCCTCGACGAGAGGCTGCGCCGGATAATGGAGCCGCGCACCTCTTCGCCCTCCCGCCGCCTCGCCGCGATAGAGAAGCTGGCGGCGGCCAGCGTCCCGGTCGGCGTGATGATCGCGCCCGTGATCCCGGGCATAAACGACCACGAGCTGCCCCGCCTCCTCTCCGCCGCGGCGGAGGCCGGGGCCGCCTTCGCCGCCTACGTGCCCGTGCGCCTGCCAGGAGCCGTGCGCCCGCTCTTCGAGGACTGGCTCTCGCGCCACTTCCCCGACCGGAAAGAGAAGGTCCTGGGCCGCATCCGCTCCATGCGTGGCGGCGGCCTCAACGACCCGCGCTTCGGCTCACGCATGCGGGGCGAGGGCCTCTACGCCGGACACATCGCACAGCTCTTCGGCATAAGTTGCCGCCGGGTCGGCATCGAGCCCGGAAGGTTTCCGAGACTCTCGGCCGCCGCCTTCCGCGTTCCGGGGAGAAGCCAGCCGAGCCTCTTCGACTGAGGCGTTCTACCCCTTCTTCGGCCCGTTGATGCCGTACTCCAGACCGTCCACAAGCGCCTGCCACGACGCCTCGATGATGTTCTCCCCGACCCCCACGGCGCCCCAGACGCGCTTGCCGTCGGTGGAGTCTATGAGAACGCGGGTCGTGGCGGCGGTCGCCCGGTGTTCGTCGAGGATGCGCACCTTGTAGTTGGAGAGGTGTATGTCCTTGAGCTCCGGGTAGTGCGGCTCTATGGCCTGCCGCAGGGCCCTGTCGAGGGCGTTCACCGGCCCGTTGCCCTCGGCGGTGGAGATCACCCGCTGGCCCTCGACGAAGAGCTTGATCGTGGCCTCCACGGTCGTCTCGCCGCCGGCGCGCTTCTCGCTTATGATCCTAAAGCTCTCAAGCTCAAAGAGGGGCCTCGC
>JBFLXF010000205.1:0-5202 GCA_040757515.1 Actinomycetota bacterium | reverse complement strand
TCGATCGCGTTCGGGATCAGGCGCTGCTGGATAAACCGCTGCTTCACCGTCACGTCGGCGTTCGAGAAGACCTCGTCGGCGTCCTCCCCGACCGCCAGCTCCCAGGTGTAGCTCTTGTTGGTGCCCAGGTAGTCGTGGACCAGCGGCGCGCCCTCCCGGACGGCCTCCTCCATGTCCGTCACCACGTCCAGCGGCTCGTAGTCCACCTCGATGAACTCGAGGGCGTCCTGCGCCCGGTAGCGGTCGGTCGCCACCACGACCGCCACGATGTCGCCGGCGTAGTTGACCTCGTCGCGGGCTATCGGCCAGTGGTTCGGGACCTTTATGTCCTCGGTCACGTACCAGGCGAGGAAGGTCCTGAGTTTCTCGTCGGTCTGCTCGGACTCGGTGGGCGTCTCCGTGACCTGCGCCCCGCTGCCCTGGCGCTCCTCGAAGGAGAGGTCGTAGCCAGTGACCGCCGCCGGGTTGGCCTGCGGGTTCCGGTCCCAGTCCTGCGCGAGGTCGTCGCCGGTAAAGACGGCGACGACGCCCGGCTGGTTTCTGGCCTCCGAGACGTCGATGGACCGGATCTTCGCGTGCGCGTAGGGGCTCCTGAGCAGGGTGGCGTGCAGCATTCCAGGCAGCCTGATGTTGTCCGTCCAGTTGGCGCGCCCCGTTACGAGGGCCGGATCCTCCTTGCGGGGTACGCCGCCGCCGATGTACTTCTCCGGTGCTTCGGTCATCCTCGCGCCTCCCCTACGAAGTCGCCGTGGTCGCGCCCGTCCGGCTCATGTGCCCCTGGGCCATCTTCACGGCCTTCACGATGTTCTCGTAGCCGGTGCAGCGGCAGAGGTTCCCTTCGAGGCCCTCCCGGATCTCCTGCTCGGTGGCGTCAGGCTTCTCCTTCAGCAGCGAGATGGAGGCCATGATCATGCCCGGCGTGCAGTAGCCGCACTGCAGGCCGTGCGCCTCGTGGAAGGCCTGCTGCATCGGGTGCCAGAGGCCGTTCTCCGTGATGCCCTGGACGGTGGTGATCTCAGAGCCGTCGGCCTGCACCGCGAGTACGGTGCACGACTTGACCGACTCGCCGTCTATGAGAACCGTGCAGGCCCCGCAGGAAGTGGTGTTGCAGCCGATGTGCACGCCGCCGATGCCGAGGTTCTCCCTCAGATGGTGCACCAGCAGGAGCCTCGGTTCGACCTCCGCCACATAGGCCCGGCCATCCACCGTCATCTGGATCCTTCGCACCCCTGCAACCTCCTTTCCCTCTAACGACCCGTCCTCTTTACGTATGGGCAGCATGCCCCGGATCAGCGCGTCCCGCCGTGGGCGGGATCACGCTCCCAAAGCGCCGCCTTACCGCCTCTCTGCGCCTGTTTTCCCCTTTCCTCTGGAAGCCGAAAAAGTCTAACATGGCCGCAAACCAGGCTCTACCCTTATCGTTCTTCACCATATTATCCCTCACGGCTCCCGGCAAGCGCCGGCGATCAGACCGTCTCTGCCGAGCGGCATCTCGCGTTGACTGGCGTCCGGCGCATGCGTACCATACACGCTCGTCCCGGTGCGGCGCACCGGCAAGGAAGGAGGAGCGGGCAATGAAGGATTCCGATGGCAGAACCGCATTCGCAGAGGAGATCCGCGCCTACAGAGCGGAAGAGCCGCAGCAGCGTCCCGGCATCTCCCCAGAAGAGAGACCCGAGGCCGAGAAGCCGCGGACCTCTGAAGAGATCGTGATCGAGGAGATCAGCATAGACGGCATGTGCGGGGTATATTAGCCGGAGAGCAAGGCTGATCCCGACCCTGCCCCTCTCCGGTACTCCCGCCGAAGCGGGAGAGACGCAGAGGCTCCGGTCTCTCTGTCTCTCCCCGCTGCTCACAGCATGAGCAGACTGGACGGTAAGGTCGCCCTCATCACCGGCGGGGCGCGGGGGCAGGGCCGTTCGCACGCGCTCGCCTTCGCCCGCGAGGGTGCGCATATCGTGGTCTGCGACGTCGCCGAACAGCTTTCGACCGCGCCCTATCCCCTGGCGACCAAAGAAGACCTCGCGCAGACAAAGCGCTTAGTCGAGGAACTCGGACGTCGCTGCCTGGCCTTCCGGGCCGACGTGCGGGACGGAGCGCGGATAAAGGAGGTCGTGGAGGAGTCAATCTCCGCCTTCGGACGGGTGGACGTGCTGGTCGCGAACGCGGGGATCGAGAGCTTCGGCAAGGCGTGGGAGCTGACCGACGAGCAGTGGGACGAGATGATCTCCGTGAACCTCACGGGCGTGTGGAAGAGCTGCCGGGCCGTTATCCCGCACATGATCGAGCGCCGGGAGGGGGTCATCCTCATCACCTCCTCCGTCGCCGGTCTGAAGGGTCTGGCGAACCAGGCTCACTACTGCGCCGCCAAGCACGGAGTCGTAGGGCTGATGCGATCCCTCGCCATAGAGCTCGCGCCCCACGGCATCCGGGTCAACACGGTCCACCCGGGTTCGGTGGACACCCCGATCATCAAGAACCAGGCCACCTACACCCTCTTCGGCGGCGGCGACCCGAACGCCACGCTGGAGCAGGTGACGCCCGCCTTCCGCGACCTCAACCTGCTGAACGTCCCCTGGGTGCAACCCCAGGACGTCTCGAAGGCCATGCTCTGGCTCGCCTCCGACGAGGCCCGCTACATAACCGGCATCGCCCTGCCCGTGGACGCCGGCTCGCTGGCGAAGTGAGGGCGGTCTGCCGGCTCGGCGTAGAGAGCGACGCCGCTTGACGCCGCGATGTGCCGCTGGCTATCATGCCGGGTCCGTGGGGTGCGGTTCGTTCACCGCAACGGGAGCGAGGAGAGATATGTCCCGGCCTCCCGTACGAAGCCGAGAGGGGTGAGGGTTTGCCGCTGGACACGGAGCGCGGCTACGAGGTGCCGGCGCAGGTCGCCGTGCGCCCGGAGCGCTTCGGGGGTCTCGTCTACCGTTACGACGACCGTACGCTCCTTTTTTTGCACTCGCGATCGCTCGTGGACTTCCTGGTCGGGTTGGATGGCGGACGCCCCCTGGGAGCGGCGCTGGAGGAGTTCGCCGCCGAGCGGGGCATGAGCGAGGAAGAGCGGCGGGCACTGAAGGACGCCCTGGAGAGGCTAGAGGGGAAGGGGATCATCCGTGAGCTATGAGCTGCTGAGAAGAGGGCTCGAAGCGCCCATCTGCCTTACCTGGGAGGTCACCTACGAGTGCAACCTCCGCTGCGCCCACTGCCTCTCCGCCTCCGACCACGCGAGGCCGGGCGAGCTGACGACGGGAGAGGCCAAAGCCCTCATAGAGGAGTGGGCCCGGATGAAGGTCTTCTACATCAACGTCGGCGGCGGCGAGCCGCTCACCCGCCCGGACTTCTTCGAGCTGATGGACCACGCGCTGGATAACGGCATCGGCGTGAAGTTCTCGACCAACGGCACGCTCGTAGACGACGCGGCGGCCGACTGGATAGCGTCGCGCGAGTACCTGGACGTCCAGATCTCCCTCGACGGCGCCACGCCCGAGACGAACGACCCGGTGCGCGGCACCGGCTCCTACAGGCGCGCCCGGCGGGCGATGGAGCGGCTGGCCGGGCGCGGTTTCTCCTTCAAGATCAACTCTGTCCTCACCCGCCAGAATTTCCACCAGCTCGACGATCTCCACGCGCTGGCGAAGGGATACGGAGCGCAGTTGCGCCTCACGCGCCTGCGTCCGTCGGGGAGAGGAGTGAACGTGTGGGAGGCCATGCGCCCGACCCGTGAACAGAACCGCCTCCTCTACGATTGGCTGCACGCCCACCCGGATGTCCTCACCGGGGACTCGTTCTTCCATCTTTCGGCCTACGGGCGGGAGTTGCAGGGGATGAACATGTGCGGGGCGGGGCGCATCGTCTGCTGCGTGGACCCGGTCGGCGAGGTCTACGCCTGCCCGTTCGTGCTCGCGCCGGAGTTTTCGGGGGGCAACGTGCGAGACCCGGGCGGCTTCGCCGGCGTCTGGCGGGAGTCCCCGCTCTTCGCCCACCTGCGCGAGTGGCAGGTCGGCGGCACGTGCCGGAGCTGCAACGCCTACGACCTCTGCCACGGCGGGTGCATGGCCGTCAAGCACTTCACCGGACGCTCACTCGACGAGCCGGACCCGGACTGCGTCTTCGGAAACGGAGAGGAGCCGAGCGCAGGGACCTTCGTCGCGCTGGGGAGAAAGGGTGGCTGAGCCCGGGCAGACTCTGCCGCCCGGTGCTACGATCGTGCCATAACCCGCGAGGGAAAGGAGAAGGGGTGAAGAGTCGCGCTGCGGTGCTCTACGGTGAGGGTCAGGAGTTCAGGGTGGAGGAGATCGAGGTAGATGATCCCAAGGAGCACGAGGTCCTCGTGCACCTGGCGGCCACGGGCCTCTGCCACTCGGACTACCACATGGTGACGGGCGAGTACGGTCCGCTGCACTTCCCGATGATCGGAGGTCACGAAGGGGCGGGCGTCGTGGAGAAGGTCGGCCCGGGCGTCACGAAGGTGAAGGAGGGCGACCGCGTCCTTCTGACGTTCATCCCGGCCTGCGGCCAGTGCCGCTTCTGCTCGATGGGGATGAGCTTCCTGTGCGACCGGGGGGCGGCGATCCTGCTCGGTCCTCAACTCGACGGCACCTTCCGGATGCACACCCAGGACGGGCAGGATGCCGGACAGTTCTGCTGCATCTCGACCTTCAGCGAGTATACGGTCGTACCGGAGGCCTCCATCGTCCCGCTGGACGAGGACCTGGACATGAGAAAGGTCTGCGTGGTGGGCTGCTGCGTCCCGACCGGCTTCGGGGCGGCGGTGAACAAGGCCGACGTGCAGCCGGGCGAGACGGTGGTCGTCTTCGGCATCGGCGGCGTCGGGATCAACGCGGTGCAGGGCGCGGCGGTGAAGGGGGCGGCGAAGGTGGTCGCGGTGGACCCGGTGGACTTCAAGCTGGAGACCGCCGAGGAGCTCGGCGCCACCCACACCGTCAACCCGAACCGGGAGGACCCGGTAGAGAAGGTGGTCGGGCTCACCAACGGCGTCGGGGCGGACAAGGCCATCATCACGATAGACAACGTGCTGCCCGAGCACATCGGGCAGGCGACGCGTGCGGTCCGCAAGGGCGGCCGGGTGGTGGTCGCCGGGATCGCCAACGCCCAGCACCAGCACATGGACGTCTCGCCCTTCGAGCTGGTCCTCTTCGACAAGGAGATCGTGGGCACCCTCTACGGCGACTCGCCGGTGCA
>JBFLXF010000204.1:0-5224 GCA_040757515.1 Actinomycetota bacterium | reverse complement strand
GGCGTTCCTGGCCCGCTTTCTGTGCGACCTGCTCGGCATACGGACCGTGCTCTCCGTCTTCGACTACGTCATCATCTCGACCGTCGGCGGGATCATCGCCGGCGTGCTCCTGCTCGGCCTGACGGTTCTCGTCGCCCGGGCGAGCGCCGCGCGCAACTGGGATATGGACAACATAGCCGCGCCCGCCATCACCGCAGCGGGCGACATCCTCACGCTGCCGGCGCTGGTCCTGGCGACCTATCTCATAGGCATACCACTCTTCTCGACCGGGCTTGCTGTCGCACTCATCGTGGTCTCCATCGCCGCCGCGGTGCTCGCGTTCAGGCGCGGCTCGGCGGGCCTGCGGCGCATACTCTCCGAGAGCATGCCGATACTCGCCTTCAACGGCATCGTGACCATCCTGGTCGGCCTCGCGCTGGAGGAGCGGCTGGATAGGTTCGTCGCCTTTCCGGCGCTCCTGATCCTGCTGCCCGCCTTCCTGCAGCTCGGTGGCGCCCTGGGCGGCATCCTCGCGAGCCGCCTGGCCTCCAAGATACACCTCGGTCTGCTGGCGCCGCGGGGGTTGCCGCAACTGCGAGCCTTGAGGGACTTCACCCTCATCTACATCTTCGCCGTGGGCGTCTTCCTGTTTATCGGGGGGGCGTCGCACTGGCTCGCGGTGGCGTTGAGCGAGCTGCTGAGCCCGGGGCTCCTGGCGACGCTGGGACTGGACGCGGCGACCCTGAGCCCGGGCTTTCTGGCGATGCTGGGACTGAGCGCGCTCGCGGGCCTCATCGCCACGACGGCGGCGGTGCTCGCCGCCTACTACGGCTCCATCAGCAGCTACCGGCTCGGCCTCGACCCGGACACCTACGGTATCCCGATCATCACCGCGGCGGTGGACCTCTTCGGTTTCGTAAGCCTTATAATCGCACTGACCATCTTTGGACTGGCAGGGTAACTCATGCGAGAAGCTCAACCACACAACCTCAAGGACATGCTCGCCGAGGCAAAGAATACCTCGGAGCTGATGGTAGACCTCGCCTACGCAGCCATCCTCTACAACTCCGAGGACCTCTCCGAGGAGGTCTTCGAGCTCGAGGAACGACTCAACGACCTCGTCTTCGACATGCGCAGCCTCGCCATCTTCGCCGCTCGCAGCCACGCCGACGCCGAGCAGATGGCGGGCATCCTGCAGGTCGTGCAGGACATCGAGAAGATCGGCAACGCCGCCTACGACATCGCCAAGATAGTCGTCAAGAGGCTCGGGATCCCGCCGGAGCTCCTCCACGACATCCCGGAGGCCGAGGAGATACCATCGCGCGTGCGCATCCACCCCGGAAGCGAGCTCGACGGACGCTCGCTGCAGGAGGTCGAGCTTCCCACCGAGACCGGGATGCGCCCGATAGCCATCCGCTCGGAGGACGAGTGGCACTTCGATCCCAACCCTGAGAACGTGCTGCGCGCGGGCGACGTGCTCTTCGTGCAGGGCCCGCCGGAGGGCGTCGCCGAGATGCGCCGCCTCGCCGGAGCTCCGCCCCTGGAGCGGCGGGAGCCTGCGGGCCCTTCCGGCCCGCTCTCGGAGCTGGAGCGAGCCGTTGACATCCTCATCGAGATGAAGAACTACTCCGAGGTCGCCGTCGGCCTGGCTTACTCGGCGCTGCTGTACTACGACGCCGGGCTCGCCCGCGAGGTCGTCGCCATAGAGGACGAGATGGACGAGATGCGCTACCGCCTGGAGCGCTGGGTCCTGCTCGCCGCCCGCCACATAGACGATCCCGCCCGCCTGCGCGGGATGCTGCACCTCGCGACCGCCGCCGAGACCATCGCCGACTGCGCGATGGAGATGGTCTGGATGGTCGAGAAGGGCGAGGAGGTCCACCCGGTCCTCTCCGCCGCCGTCGGGGAGTCCGACGAGATCGTCATGAAGCTCACCGTCTCCCCCGGCTCGCCCGCCGACGGAAAGACATTCCAGGAGCTGCGCCTCGAGACCGAGACGAGCATGTACCCGCTCGCAGCCAACCGGGGCGGGCGCTGGACCTACCGTCCGCCCGACACCTACACCCTGCGCGCCGGCGACTCCCTGCTCGTCAGCGGGGCCCCGGAAGGTCTGGAACCCCTGGCCGAGCTCTTCGGTCAGGACCTGGAGGAGCTGGAAGAGTAGCCGCCGGGAGCGCGAAGAGCGGCGGCCCTCGCAGGGCCCCTTTTTGGGGCATCCTCGCCTTTCTCGGCGCCACCCTCTACACCGTTCTCATCCTCCTCTACGGCACGCTCTCCCCGAACCTCAGCGAGAACTCCAACGACCTGCGCATCTACCAACGCACCGGCGAGGCCGTCCTCGCCGGTGCGTTACCCTACCGCGACTTCTTTATCGAGTACCCGCCCGGCAGCGTCCCCGCCTTCGTCCCGCCCGCCGTCCTCACCGATGACCGCCCCTCCTACATAGACCTCTTCGCCGCCGAGATGGCCCTGGCCCTCGTCGCCTCCCTCTTTCTCGCCGCGCTCGCCGCCCGTCGCCTCGGCACCCTGCCACCGCTCGTCCCCGCAGCAACGTTCGCCGCCGGAGCCATGGCCCTCTATCCGGTCGCCGTGACGCGCTACGACGCGGTTGTAACCCTCACCCTCGCTCTCGCCGTCTGCGGCGCCGCGCTCGGGGGGCGGTGGCTCCTGCTCTCCTACGCCTCCCTGGGCTACGGAGCGGCGGCCAAGCTCGTTCCGGCCCTCGCCGTCCTCCCGCTCGCGCTCTCCGGACGCAGGGCCGTGCGCGGACTACTCGCCTTCGCCGCCGTGCTCGGGCTCTGCTTCGTTCCCGCCCTGCTCTTCGCCGGGGAGCGCTTTATGGACAGCTTCGCCTACCATGCCCAAAGGGGTGTGCAGGTCGAGAGCCTGTGGGCCTCGGCCCTGATGCTGGCGGGGCAGGTAAGCGGTATCGCCTTCGAGTTCGGCGCCTTCGAGGTCCGCGGAGAGGGCGTCGGGCTCGCGAGCTCCCTCAGCCTGCCGGTCACCGCCGTCCTGCTGACCGTCACGGCGCTCTTCGTCTACCGGGACCACCGGACCGGTCTGGCCGCAGAGCGGTTCCCGAGACACGCGGCGGCGCTTATACTTGCGTTCATGCTCGGCTCGAAGGTCCTCTCCCCGCAGTACATGCTCTGGCTCCTGCCGCTCGTTCCTCTGAGTCTCGGCGGGCTTGCGGGCTATGGGGCATGCGCGCTCCTTCTGGCAGCGTGCGTGCTGACGAGCAGGATCTTCCCGGTCCACTACGCCGACCTCCTCAACCTCCGCACCCCCGGCCCCGAGCTGCTGCTGGCGCGGAATCTGATCCTGGTCCTCCTCTGGGTCATGCTCCTCTCCCTGCCGCAGAGGCTCGCCAGCAGGGAGGATCCGTGAGCCACCGCCGCCTCGTCGCGGTATTGCTCCTCGCGCTGCCACTCGCGCTGGCCTTCGCGCCAGGAAGCCAGAGCAGCGGGGAGGAGGCGCGCGCGAAGGCGCATCTTCTCCCGGAGCTGCGGAAGTACCTGGAGAAGCCGACCGTGGAGACCTCGGCGAGCTACTATCCCTCGACCGACACCTGGCGGGTGACGCTCACCGAGGAGGCATCCGGCAGCACCGTCGCCTACTTCACCGTCGAGGACGACACCGGGAAGATCGTGGACGCGCGGGTCTCACCGGAGGTGCAGACCATCACCTTCCCCGCGCTCTCCGAGGAAGAGGCCATAAAGATCGCCACAGCAAATGAGAAGGTACGCGAGCATCTCTCCGGGTACGGCTCCTACACGACCGACGCCGAATACGACGACGGCGAGTGGACCGTGCACTTCCGCGTCGAGGGCACCGGCTCCGTGGGGGGCATACCGGACGAAGAGGCCGGAACCAAGGAGGTGGCGCGCGTAGGCATAGACGACGACACCTGGGTCGTCGAGTACGCCTGGGTCGGGGATCAGGTCGGCTGGCAGATGGCCCGCGGCGAACTCGGCTCCTACGGCAAGCAAGCGAACTACTGGTACGTCTGGGGACCGATGGCGCTCCTCTTCGCCCTGGCATTCGTGCGCAACGATCGGCTGTTCTCGCTCAGAAACCTGGACGTCGCGATGCTGCTTGGCTTCCTCGTCTCGCACGAATACTTCCGCTCCGGCGAGGTCTACGAGGCGGTGCTGCTCTGGTACGTGCCGCTCCTCTACCTGCTCGCGCGCACCCTGCTGATGGGTTTCGGCATCGGAGAGCGGGTCGAGAAGACGAGCAACCTGCCTGCGCCCGTGCTCTTCGCCCTGGCGGCCCTGGCGGCGGGCTTCGTCATCTCCCTCAACCTCGATGCCCGCGTCATAGACGTCGGCTACGCAGGGGTCGTCGGCGCCGACCGCATCCTGGAAGGCACCATCCCCTACGGCAACATGCCAGACGACGTGGGCACCGGCGACACCTACGGACCCTTGAACTACCTGCTCTACGTGCCGTTCGTCCTGATCTTCGGATTCTCCGGGGAGTGGGACTTCCTGCCCGCCGCCCACGGGCTCACGATCTTCGCCTTCGCCGTGGGCACCGTCGCGTTGCTCGTCGCCGGTTACAGGCTCGCCGGGGCGAAGGGCGCGGCGGCGCTCGCCTTCGCCTGGTGCGTCTTCCCGTACACCCTCTACTCGACGAACAACAACACCAACGACGTGGTCGTGGCGGCGGTCTCCGCTATCGGCCTCGCGGCCGCGTCCTCGCCCCTGGCGCGCGGGGCGAGCATAGCGGCGGGGTTCGCCATAAAACTCTACCCGCTGGTCCTCGGGCCGCTGTGGATCACGCACGACGGCCTCAGGCGGCGCCCCGTGGTGGACTTCCTCCTCGGCGCGACCGGCGTGGTCCTCATGACCTTCTGGGCCCTCTTTCTGGACAACCAGCCCGTCGAGGCGGTAAAGCTCTTCTACGAGAAGACTCTCGCCTTCCAGGACGACCGGGAGACACCGTGGACGATCTTCGCGCAGGTCCCCGAGCTCTCGTTCCTCCAGCGCCCGCTGACGGCGCTCGCCATACTGCTCGCCGTCCTCGTCGCCTTCGTGCCGCGCGTGCGCACCACTCGCCGCCTCGCCGCCCTCTCGGCGGCGGTCGTCATCGCCTTCCAGCTCACGACCAACTACTGGTTCTACCCCTACGTCACCTGGTTCGAGCCGTTCGTCTTTCTCTCGCTCCTGCTCGCGACCAACGAGAAGACGCCGCTCGACGCTCCGGGAGGCGTGCCCGGGGAAGCGGAGGAAACGGACCACAC
>JBFLXF010000203.1:0-5229 GCA_040757515.1 Actinomycetota bacterium | reverse complement strand
AGGCGCCCCCAGACCTCGCCGTCGAGCTGGACGGGCACCTCGCCGCCGGTCGAGCGGGCGTGGAACTTCTCCGCCCGGAAGTGGGGCATGCGGCGGTCCAGGGGACGGCGGGCCATAATCGTGGCGAAGACGTCCGGCCTGAGCAGGGTGCGCACCCGCTCGACCAGGACCGCCTCCAGCTCGCCGCTCGTCACCAGGCCGGGTTCCGTGACGCGGTGCGCGCCGCCGTAGTGGTGCGCGTTGGCGATGATGGCGAACCGGACGCGGTGTCTCTGCTCGCCGTGGCAGATCTCCACGACCGGTAACTCCTCTCTGAAGAAGACGATGAAGGCCATCACGGCGAAGGCCAGGCCCCGCAGGTGCCGCTTCAGGCGTGGCGTAACCGCGTGGACCACCTGCGCGTCGAACCCGACCCCGGCCATGCACGCGAAACGGCGCTGCGCTCCCCCGGACTCCGTCGCCACACCCAGATCTATGCGAGTAACCCGGCCCGCCAGGATGCGCTCGCAGGCGCTCTGCGGATCCAGGGGGAGATTGAGTTCTCTGGCCAGCACGTTCGCCGTGCCAAGGGGGATGATGCCCAGAGTCGCGTCCGGAGAGAGCCCGTTTATGACCTCGTTGACGGTGCCGTCGCCGCCGGCGGCGATCACGAGCCGGTCCCCGGCGAGGGATGCCAGTTCGGTGGCGTGGTCCGGGCGCTCGGTGTTCAGAACCTCGACTGCGAGGCCCCCGGATTGCAGGAGCTTGGCGTGGCGCTCCAGGTAACTGCGGCTGCCCGCGCGCCCGGAGTTCGGGTTGCCGATGATCACAGCGTCCATCACGGGCAAATATTAGGACTTTCTCCGGCGGCGTGTCTGGCTTAACATAGCGCTTATGGAAGGATTCGTGGTGCCGGGGGTCGGGGTGGACGTCGTGGACTGTGGACGGATGAAGTTCGCCCTCGAGCGCACCCCCAGGATACGCAGGCGCCTCTTCACGGAGGCGGAGATCGCCTACTGCGAGAAGTATCGCTTCTACGAGCGCCACTACGCCGCCCGCTGGGCCGCCAAGGAGGCCGTCTGCAAGGCGCTCGGGTGCGGCCTGATCCAGTGGAACGGTGTGGAGGTTCTGCGCGAGCCCCGCCGGGCGCCGACGGTCCGGATCTTCGGCAAGATCAAGAAGTTCGCGGACATGGTGGGTGTGCGGGAGGAGGACATCCACATCTCCCTGACCCACTCCGAGCTCTCGGCGGTCGCCGTGTGCACCATCCGGCGCGAGCAGATCGCGGGATGAGGCTCTACACCGCCCAGGAGATGTCCCGCGCCGACGCCCGCGCCCAGGAGCTCGGCGTCCCCGGCCTCGTCCTCATGGAGCGCGCCGGGGCGGCGATGGCGAGGATTGCCCTCGACCGTTACGCTCCGCGCCGCGCCCTCGCCGTCTGCGGCGGCGGCAACAACGGCGGGGACGGGTTCGTGGTCGCCCGCGAGCTGCGCCGCGCAGGCGTGGAGGTATCCGTCCTCGCCACGAAGGATGAGTACCGCGGAGATCCGGCCACGAACCTCGAGGCGCTGCGCAACCTGAACGCGCGTTTCGTGGGGGAGAAGGAGCTAGAGGCGGAGCTCGAGGGCGCCGATCTCGTGGTGGACGCCCTGCTCGGGACGGGGTTCTCCGGCGAGGTGCGCGAGCGGGAGGCCCGTCTCATAGAGAGGATGAACGCCGCATCCGCGCCGGTCCTCGCCGTGGACGTGCCCTCGGGAGTGGAAGGCTCGACCGGGGAGGTCGCGGGTCCGGCGGTGCGTGCCGGCGTGACGGTCTGCGCGCACGCGGCGAAGGCGGGGTGCGTGATCTCCCCCGGCCGCGAGCACGCCGGGGAGGTCGTCGTCGTGGATATCGGCATCCCGCCCGAGGCCGACGCCGAGCCTTCGCTCGTCTGGACCGACGCGGACTCTCTGCGCGGCCTCGTCCCTCGTACTACCGACCCGGCCCACAAGTACTCCGCAGGCTCCCTGCTGGTCGTCGCGGGCTCGAGGAACGCGACCGGGGCGGCGGTGATGGTTGCCGAGGGGGCCCAACGGGCCGGCTGCGGCATCGTCTTCGCCGCCACTCCCAGGAGCGTCGCGCCGTTCGTGGACGCCCGCCTCGTCGAGGCGCTCGTCTCCGGGGTACCCGAGGACGGCGAAGGGAACATGACCTCGGCGGCGCTGGAGAGCGTGCTGCGGAGGGCAGAGAGGGCCTCGGCGCTCGCCGTCGGCCCGGGGATGGGCGTAGGCGAGGAGGGGCGCAGGCTCGTTGAAGGGATACTGGGCGAGGTCGAGGTGCCGGTGCTCCTGGACGCCGACGCGATAACCAACCTCTCAGGCTCCGAGGCCCTGGCGAAGAGAGACGCCCCGACGGTCATCACGCCGCACGCCGGGGAGCTCGGGCGCCTGCTCGGCTCGGGGGCGAGGGAGGTCTCGGCGCGCCGCCTGCGCTCCGCGCGGGAGGCGGCGCGGCGGCATGGCTGCTGCGTGCTGCTCAAAGGCTCGGACACCATCGTCGTCGAGGGCGAGAGAGCGGCGGTCAACTCCACCGGCAACGTCGCGCTCGCCACGGCCGGGACGGGCGATATTCTCTCCGGCGTTATAGGAGCGCTGCTCTCTCGCGGGATGGACGCCTACGAGGCCGCGCGGGCGGGAGCGTGGGCGCACGGGCGGGCCGCCGAGCTGTGGCTGGAGGAGACCGGCTGGCCCGCCGAGAGCCTCGTCGCCACCGATTTGCTGGCGCACCTGCCGCGAGCCTTCGCCGAGATACTGTAGGATTGCAGTGACCGGGCATGGCCGGTCGCCTGGCGGGCGAGAGTCTTCGGGAGGTTCCACGAGTGGAGAGCCGGGATATACGGGAGATCCGGGCCGCGGAGGTGTTGCATTCGGAGTGGCCTACCCTCGGGCCGGACGAGACGGTGGAGGATGCGATCAAGCTCTTCGCAGAGTCCGGGATTTCGGGGGCGCCGGTGGTCGAGGACGGGAGACTGGTGGGGATAGTGACCGAGGGTGACCTGATCTTCCGCGACGCCGAGATACGGGCGCCGGGATTTCTGGATATCCTCGGCGGCATCGTGCCGCTGGGGAGCTGGGACGAGTACCGGCGAGAGGCCGTAAAGAGCGCGGGCGTCACCGTGCGCGAGGTGATGACCGAAGATGCCATCACCATCTCCCCGGACGACACGCTCGCCCGGGCCGCGACCCTCATGGCGGAGAACAGGATCAAGATCCTCCCCGTCGTCGAGGGTGAAAACCTGCGTGGGGTCGTCACGCGCATGGACATCCTCACCCTCCACATCCTCAAGCCAAGCCTGTAGCGAAGACTTTGCAGGAGGCGCCCGCAGCTCCGAGCCGCACCTGGGCCGAGGTGGACCTCGGCGCGATCCGGCACAACGTCCGCACCCTGAGGCGCCGCGCCGCCGGCACGCCCCTGATGGCCGTCGTGAAGGCCGACGCCTACGGGCACGGCGCCGTCCCCATCGCGAAGGCGGCGCTGGAGGCCGGCGCGAACCACCTCGCCGTTGTCACCGCGGAGGAGGGGGCCGAGCTCAGGCGCGCCGGTATCACCGCCCCGATCCTGGTCTTCACCGACCTTCTGCCGCACGGTCTACGCCTCGCCGGAGCGTACCGCCTCGCCGTCACGGCGCACTCTCTGGAGAGCGCGAAGAGAGTCCTGGCCTTTCGTGATCTTCCGGTTCACCTGAAGGTGAACACCGGGATGAACCGCTGGGGCGTGGAGCCGGAGGAGGTGGGAGAGGCGCTGAAGGTCCTGGGCGACCGGCTCGCCGGCGTCTACACGCACCTGGCCTCGGCCGACTGCGACCGGGAGGCGACGCGGCGGCAGCTGAAGGTCTTCGACGCGGTGCTCGCCTCCCACCCCTTCGGCGGCGCGCTCGTGCACGCGGCGAACTCGGCGGCGACGCTGTGGTACCCGGAGGCACGCTACGGCTGCGTGCGGCCCGGCGTGGCGCTCTATGGCCTCCACCCGAAGGGGGACGAGGGCGATGCGCGGAAGGAGGGCTTGAGGCCGGCGATGGTGCTCAAGAGCTACGTCGCGGCCGTGAGACGGCTGGAACCCGGAGACGGTGTATCTTACGGGTTGACGTTCCGGGCGCGGGAGCCGATGTTCGCGGTGACGGTGCCGGTCGGGTACGCGGAGGGCTACCGCCGGGCGCTGTCGGGGCGGGCCTTCGCCCTGATCCGGAACCGGAGAAGACCGCTTTTGGGGCGGGTGACGATGGATGCCAGCGTCTTCGCCGCCGATGCGGAGGTTCGGGTGGGGGATGAGGTCGTGCTTCTCGGCGAGCAGGGCGGAGAGAGAGTGACGGCCGAGGAACTCGGCGCGTGGGCCGGAACGATAAACTACGAGGTAACGACCGGGATGAACCCCCGGAGAGTCGAGAGGAGTTACCTGGATGTTCGAGGACCTTAACTGGAGATCCGCCGCCAGGCGAGCCGCCGTCGTCGTCGCGATCTACATCGCGCTCTTCTACGTGCTGAGCGCGATCTTTCCTGAGTCGTTCGCGCTGGAGAGCCGGGACCAGATCGTCGCCCTGCTAGTCAACGCGGTCTTTTTCTTCTTTATCTTCACGGTGGTCTACGCTTTCGTGGAGCGCAGCCGCAACCGCCGCCTCGCCCAGATGCGCGAGCGGCAGAGGGAGCAGAAGGAGCGCGAGCAGAGGGATGCCGGGCCGCTCAAGGGCAGGCCGAACCCCAACACGGCTCGCAAGAAGGCCCGCCGCCGGCGCTAAAGGTTGGAGCTCAGCCAGGCGCTCGAACCGCCTCTCGACGTGCAGGAGGTCTTGCGCCGCATCCCGGAGCTGGAGCTCGCCCGCGGCGTTGGTCAGGGACCGTACCATCACCTCGACGTCTTCGAGCACACCCTGGAGGTGGCGCGCCGGGTCGAGGAGGAACTCGCGGAGTCCAGGCTTGGGGCGATCCTCCCCGGCGAGCGCCTTGAGGGGCTGCGGCTCGCGGCCCTGCTGCACGATGTCGCCAAGCCGCTGACCTGCGGCGAGCTGGGGGGCAGGGTCGTCTTCGTCGCCCACGACTCCGTGGGCGCCTCGATGGTGCGGCGGGTGTGCCGCAGACTCGGGCTCCCGGCGGAGAGCACCGACGCGGCGGCGACCATCACGGCGTTGCACCTCAAGATCGGGTTCATGCAGAACGAACGCACGGACTATCCGCCGGAGCGCATCGTCCGGGTCGTGGGACCGTTCGGAGAGGAACT
>JBFLXF010000202.1:0-5247 GCA_040757515.1 Actinomycetota bacterium | reverse complement strand
AGCGGCATGAACAGGGCGTTGGAACCAGCGTTGGAGCCTGTGAGCGCGCCGCCCAGAGCCCCGACGAGCGGGGCGACGGCCGGATAAGCGTCGCCCAGGGCGCTCGCCGTGACGCCGGCCAGGAGCCCTGCGGCCCCGGATGCGGCTACGACCTGTCCCGCCAGAATGAACGCGAATATGGCTCCGGCTACCGGCAACCACTGCTGCAGGGTCCTCCGTATCGCCCCAAGGATGTCTTTCCTCCCGAGGTGGTAGAGGGCGACCGCGAACGTCGCGGTGGCGAGCAGCCAGATCCCGGGCCCGTCGAAGAGAGGCCGCAGGGGCCCGGCGACTCTCCCGGCGGCCACAAGGACGTTCGCGCCGATAAGGAGGGTCAACAGTACGGCGTAGGGCAGGGCGGCGCGCAGCGGGATCACACCCCTTCGCAGCCTCTCCCGGCGTGGGAGCAGCAGCGCCGCCACGGCGACGAGACCGGCCGCCGCTCCGGCAAGCTCCGGTGCGGCGAAGCGGCTGCACAGCAGGAGCCCGACTCCGGCGAGCAGACCAACCCACGCCGCCTCGAGCGCGCGGACGCGCAACGCGGAGAGGCCGCCCGCCAGAATAACCGCGGAGAGGCCGTAGACGGGGAAGAGGGGTAGGGTCAGCCACGCGCTGGCGTCCGAGAGGGCCCCGAAGGGGATGTCCGCGAGCTCCGCTCCCACCACAGTCCCCACGCCCAAAGCTCCCCATGGCACCAGCAGCTGTCCCCAACTCGCCAGCGCCGCCGCCCTGAGCGGCGAGAATCCGGCGGAGAGCAGGATCGGTGCGCTGATCACGACCGCTACCCCAAACCCCGTTACGGATTCAAAAAACGGCGCCGCCCCTAAGACGACAAGTAGCGCCAGCCCCGCCCTCTCGGGCTCCACCTGCGCGAGAAAGCGCGATACCCTCTCGACGGCTCCTCCCGCAGCCAGCACGTTGTACAACAGGAGCCCTCCAAAGAGGACAAAGACCACGGCGCCTACGGTGCCGAAGCCCTCCCACAACGCTCCGGGAAGACCCGCCGGATCAAGCGCAGGCCAGAGAAAGGCCCCCGCCAGCGCCGCCAGCAGCGCCGCCACCCCCGCCCGTGCCGCCGGCCATCCAAGCCAGAGCAGCGCGGCTCCAGCTACCACAAACGGCGCCGCCGCCACCAGAAATCCCACAACTTCTACCATGATAGACTAGATTCTCACATGGGTGAGGCGAGTACAAGGAAGATGGCCGGAGCCGAGGAGGTCTCTTCGGAGCGGCTCGGGCGGCGGGTAAGGGATCTGCGCAGGGCCAGGGGGCTCACGCTCGAGGGGTTGGCGGAACGGTCGGGGGTGAGCCGGGCCATGATCTCGAAGGTCGAGCGCGGGGAGAAGAACCCTACGCTTGTGGTCGCGGCGCGGCTTGCGGAGGGTTTCGGGCTGACGCTGTCCCAGTTGCTAGGGGTCGAGGAGCGTCGAGAGGTGGTGGTCGTCCGCAGGGGGGAGCGGATGGTGATGCGGGACCCGGAGACCGGACTCGAGCGGCAATTGCTCTCGCCGTCGTTTGCGGGTAGGGGTATAGAGTTCGTACGCAACGTGGTGCCGGAGGGGGGGACATCCGGAGAATATCCGCCGCACCGGCGCGGCGTCGAGGAGTACGTAGTGGTCGAGAGAGGGAGTCTCAGGGCGGTGCTCGGCGGGGAAGTGCGCGTGCTGGAGAAAGGGGATGCGGTATTTTTCGAGGCCGACGTGCCGCACCGCTTCGACAATGTGGGCGAAGGGGAGTGCAGCTACTATCTCGTTATCCACGCCCCCGAATCTTGAGAGCGGCGCCTCTCTGCTGTTCAGGCGGCCTGCAAGGGGCGGTCGTCGGGGAATGTGCGGGCCATGCGGCCTGCGCGGTGGCCTCGGTAGTAGTCCAGGCGGTCGGCGACGCTCTGCCAGCGCGCGAGGCTCAGATTTTCGGTGAAGGGCTGGCTATTGCTATAACGCCCGTCAAGCCAGCCGGCCAGGTATGCCTCGCTGTATCCTCTCCTGTTGTGAGGAGCGGGTTCGATGGGGAGTACCTCCGAGCCGCAGGCGGGACAGTGGAAGACGCCGTCGGGGAGGCGGCGCATCTCGGGGTGACCGCATTCGCAAGCGTGGCGTCCGAGCGCCTCGGGGAGGTCCCGCACCCACTGCAGCGTCTCTAGGAGTCGTCCGCCCACGAAGCTCTGGCATGATGGGCAGCGCGCCGAGCCGACGCCCAGGGGCTTCAGCTCGCGCGTCTCGCAGAACGGGCAGATGAGGGGGCGGGTCGTCTTCGGATCGTTCATCGCTCGTCCTCTCCGGCGCCTCTCCTTGCGTCGCATTACCGGTCGGAGCAGGAAGGTCATTCCTCCGTGCTTCTTTACCCTGATTATCCATGGGAGAGAGGTCTTCACATCGTGCAAATGGGTGAACTTTTCTTCCGCATTCTGGGGTATCGCGGGCGGCCCCGGGTGGACGAGCCGTCAGCCGGAGACTTCGGGGAGGGTGAACTCGCCGCTTGAGAGCTGCTCCAGGACGTGCTCGCGAAGAGCGGCGAGGTCCGGGTCGGCGGCTCCGAGTTCATCGAGGGGGCGCAGCACGTCGCGAGCACCTCCAGGGGCGGGGGCCTCTGCGGGGACGACCCGGCGGGAGCCATCGGGCATCTCCAGGAGACGCTTGCGTCCCCCACGCTTGCCGCGCTTCGAGCGGTCCTCGCCGTTGACCTCTACGATATCCAGGGAGTAGTCGATCATTGGGGCGTCCGCTATCGCTCCGCCTACGCCATAGGCGTCGCAGACCTCGTTCAGGTGCAGAATGTATTCTACGTCGATGCCGCCGGAGGCGAAGATCTTTACGTGCTCGAAGCCGTTTCTGTCGAGCTCCCAGCGCACCTCGCGCATCAGATCGCGGAAATCCCCGCGGCGGTTGCCCGGCGTGTCGAGGCGAACGGCAAAGATGGTGTCGGGGATGGCGCGGGCGGCGATGAGCGCCCCAAACTTCTCGTCGTCGAAGGTGTCTATGAGGACGGTGCGGCGCACCTCGGGCGGCACGACCTCGTCGAAGGCTCGCGCAGCCTCCTCGGTGGAGCCCAGGATGAGGGCGAGAGCGTGCGGCATCGTGCCGGTCGCCGGTATCCCGAGGCGTTTGGTGGCGATGTCCACGGCGACCATGTCGCAGCCGCCGAGGTAGGCGGAGCGTTCGATCATCGGCGTGATCGCAGGGTGCATCCGCCTGGCGCCGAAGGAGATCACGGGCCTCTCCCCGGCGGCCAGCCGGCAGCGGGCCGCCCCGGTCGCTATCCCCGACGCCTGGCACAAGAATCCCAGGATGGCCGTCTCGTGCTCGGCGAAGGCACCGTAAGGACCCGAGAGCGTAAGCACCGGCTCGTGCGGGCGGCAGATGGTCCCCTCCGGTACCGCCCGCGCCTCGACGCCGTCTAGCCCCTCGATCAGGCGCGCAACCTCGTCGAGACCGGCGACCACGAACCACTCCTCGGGCTTCGAGGTCTTGTACGCTACCTCAGCGTGCACCGGCGTGTCCTCCAGACCGCGGGCGCGCAGGATCTGCATCGTCCGGTGAAAGTACGAGTCGGCAACGTCCGCCCGCCGGATCTCCTCGTCTGTCGCAGAGTTGAACCTCTTTGTCCCCGCGGCGTCTATGTTCACCACACAAGCCCTTTCCGCTTGGAGTCTACAGCGGCGTATGATAGCCAAACTTGCTTGCTACAAGTCAATACGACACAAAAAAGCACGTTTTGCAGGAAAAACAAAGTCGAAGAGTTGCAATCTGATCGGCTCTGGGGCAAAGTTCTGGCGCCGTCGGGACAAGTCGGGCGGTCCGCCGTCTCTTCTTCTCTACTGGTATCTCCTTCAATGTTTCTTTGGTCGCATCCTGCACGAGGCGTGTCCTTGGGCGGCGGTCGAGCATGACGTAACGCCGTTTATGGTGCAATTGGTATGGCGAGCCACGAGATATGGTGTAAGAATGGCTGCAGAGGCGTGGGCGGCAGTTGCCTTCGGGCGGGACAGGTGGATGCGATGAGTGTTCTGGAGACGTTATTCGCCCCTGATGTGGCGATAGACCTGGGAACGGCGAACACGCTGGTGTTCGTCAAGGGACAGGGGATCGTGCTCTCTGAGCCCTCTGTGGTGGCGATGCATCTCAAAACGGGCAGGGTCGTGGCGGTAGGGAGCGCGGCGAAGCGCATGATCGGGCGCACTCCTGCGGAGATCGTAGCCTCGTATCCGCTGAGGAACGGCGTGATCGTGGACTTCGAGGTCACGGAGAGGATGCTCTCTCACTTCATCCGCAAGGCGCGCACCAGGAGCCCGTTTCTGCGGGCCTTGATCGGGCCGCGCGTGGCCGTCTGCGTGCCGTCGGGCGTGACGGATGTGGAGCTGCGGGCGGTTAAGGAGGCGACGATCTCGGCGGGGGCACGGCGGGTCTACACGATCGAGGAGCCGCTCGCGGCGGCCATCGGGGCGGGGCTGCCGGTCAACGAGGCGGAGGGTTCTATGATCGTGGACATAGGAGGTGGCACGACCGAGGTCGCGGTGATCTCCTTAGGCGGCATCGTTACCAAGACATCCGTGCGCATTGCCGGCAACGACATGGACGAGGCTATAGTCGCCTACCTGCACAAGCGACATCAGATGGCCGTCGGCGCCCACACCGCCGAGCGCATTAAGATAGAGCTCGGCGGCGCGCTCCCGGTACCCGACGAGGAGCGAGCGGAGATCCGGGGGATGGACCTCGCGACGAGGCTGCCTAGAACCGTCGTCATCACGAGCGAGGAGGTCCGGGAAGCCATAAGCATGGCCGTGGAGGCCATCGTCGCCGCCGTACGCGACACACTCGACCGCACACCGCCGGAGCTTGCCTCCGACGTGATGGACCGCGGAATGATGCTGGCTGGCGGTGGAGCGCTGCTCCGGGGGATGGACGAGCGGCTGCGCCGGGAGACTGGTGTACCCGTTCACGTTGCCGACGACCCGCTTGCGTGCGTCGCCGTCGGCAGCGGCATGTTCCTCGAGGAGATCTCCGCCTACCGCAACGCGCTGGCCTCGGCCTGAGGCGAGCCCGCTGCGGCTCCCTATGGACCGCGCCGGGCGGAGGCAGCATAATAGCCGGCTAATGGACTCCGCTGGCTCCACCTGCTCTTTCGCCGCAGCCGCGGGCACGCCCTATGCAGCCGGGGCTGCGGCCGAGGTCTACCGCGCGGGAGGCAACGCTGCCGACGCCGCCGTCG
>JBFLXF010000201.1:0-5263 GCA_040757515.1 Actinomycetota bacterium | reverse complement strand
GTCATAGAGGAGGCAGCCGTCGTCTTCGAGGAGGCGATGGAGGAGACTCCCGAGGAGGAGGTCGTGGACAAGTTCCGGGACTGGATGAACCAGATCACTCCGGAAGACTTCAAGTAGCGCAAGCGGCCCGGGCCGCCACGCTAGGGCGTCGGAGGATGACTCTCTCCGGCGCTCTCTTCTCTCCTGAGCCTCTCGGAGAGGCGCCCCAGCCGCACGGTGACGAAGACCACTACCACCGTGATGACTATCGCATAGAGGAACTTGGCCGCCAAACTTCCGGCCTCTCCGAAGACGGCGGTGAAGAGCTCCTGTATCGCCTCGTTCCATGCCAGGGCGGCGACGAGCCCGAAGGCGGCGGTCATGAGCTGCACTATCTTATCGAGAACCTCGGTAGTCAAGCCAGGCTCCTTTTCCGGTAGCAGGGATAGGTTCGCCGTGCCAGTTCGGACCAACTGTCCGGAAAGTATCGGGTCCCGTACAGCTGGCGCAGTCGCGCCGGTTGCAGCCCGCACAACAGAGCGGCGCGGCGGAGTCGCTACAGCTCGACACCGCTCTCTCCTAGCATCTCGTCGCCCGCTTTGCCACCGGTGGCGTCCGGGGTCCGGTACTCCGGGTAGGACTCGAGGAACTCCTCGACCGACCCGGCGCCCCAGCCCACAAGTATCTGCACGCCGGGCCCCTTATAGCAGGCACGGATCTGAGCCTCTCGCCTGACGCTGCGCCGGACATATTCCCAGGTCGTCTCGCCCGGGCGGCGCTCCAGACGTTCGGCGTAGAGAAACCGGCCGGTCTCCCGGTCTCTGACCATCAGTAGATCCACGTCTAGCCTTCCCTCTTCAGAGAGTCTAGATCCAGTACCGGCTCCAGCAGCCCAGCCTCCTGCCAGGGCCGCCGCTCACCGCTCTCCGCCCCGAAAGGCGGCACGCTACCTGACATCTTACCCGCCGCCCGGACCACGCCGCCACCCGAGATCAACACCTCCCCTTTCCCCGCAGCGGCGAGTCCATCGCGGTGGGCGAGCCGTCCCTCGGCATCCTCGAGACCACCGATCCTCCACGCTGCCTGCATCCGGAGGTCTCCCGCAATCTCCTCAAGCGTCCGGCGCAGTGCGTACGCCAGCAAAGCGGCCCGGCAGTCGGCGAAGTTTCGGGAGGCTCGCAGCGCCGTGAGGAGATCCTGCGCCTCCTCCGTCCCGACCGGGGCCGCCGGCAGGTCTTCAACGGCGCCGAGGTCCTCCGAGCGAGCGCGGCTCAGAATCCGGTCCCGATGAGCGGTCAGCGCGACGCGCCCCAGATCCCCCGCTTCTGCTTCGACGCCGACGATCAGCATGCCCGTCTTAAGCCCGAGCTCGTCGGCGGAAGAGGCGTCGAGTACCGTCCCGACCGAGTACAGTCTGAAGCCCTCTATCCGGTCCCAGTCGCGGGTCCCAGCCGAGATCGAGCGCCGCACGAGAGCGTCCGGGTCGCCGGAGAGCGGCACGAAGTACGCCAGGTCTTCCTCCGGGATCAGACCGTTCTCGGCGGCGGCGAACGCCCCCTCCTCGCACAGTCGGCGCACCCCCGCCGCGCTCAGAGACGGCAGGCTGAGTTCGTAGATATTGCGTCGAACAAGCCGCTCCAGCTCTCGCGGCGGCACTTCGAGATCTTCTATCGCTGCTTCGGCCACGAGCATCAGTCCGCGCGCCGGGATCGCGGCGAGGGAGGGCGCGGCGTGGGAAGCGGAGACTACGACGAGTCCTGATCCCTCCGGGGATGCGGCGGCGTGGACGGGACTCTCTACGCCGGGTAGGCGCGCCGCCGCCAGGGCGCGCTCGAAGACGCGGTCCGCAGAGAGTTCGTCGGGGGCGTAGACCGCTATCTCGGCATCCTCACCCTCGCCGCGCCACTCGAAGTCGGCGACGTGCTCCGGCACGGGGTAGGTGCTACTCCAGGGCTATCAGCGGCTCGCCGGAGCGGACGGCCTGACCGGCCTTGACGAACACCTTCTCTACCTTGCCCGCTCTGCGGGTCCGGATCTCGCTCTCCATCTTCATCGCCTCCAGCACGCACACCGCTTCGTCGGCCTCGACCTCCTGCCCCTCCTTTACCAGGACCTTCACGATGGTCCCCTGCATCGGGGCCGCGACCGCCGCCTCTCCTCCGGTCGCCCGCCGCGCCCCAGAGCCCCTGCGCCGTGGCGGGGCGCCGGAGCGTGGCGAGGAGTGGCCGCCGCCAAACTCCCCGAAGACGCGTACCCTGAAGAGCCTGCCGTCCACCTCCACCCGGACCTCCCGGCTCTCCTCGTCGAGCTCGTCTCCGGCCGGTGAGATCGCAGACGGCTCGAGATTGAGCCCCTCCAGGCGCTCGGCAACAAATCCCGTCGAGTAGTCTCCGGAGACGAACGCCTCATCGTCGAGGAGTGCCCGGAAGAAGGGCAGCGTCGTCGCGATCCCGTCCACCCTGTACTCCGAGAGAGCCCGCCGCAGCCGCCTAAGGGCATCGGGGCGGTCGGAGCCGCGCACGATGAGCTTGGCGAAGAGGGGATCGTAGGACTCCGGTACCATCCCCGGCCCTCGAAGCGACGAGTCCACCCGCACGCCGGGGCCGCCCGGCTCCTCATAGGCGGTAACCCTGCCAGGGCTCGGAGCGAAGTTGTGGGCGGCGTCCTCGGCGTTGAGGCGAACCTCGATAGCATGTCCGCGCCAAAGGACGTCCTCCTGGGCGAAGGGCAGCGGCTCCCCTGCAGCCACCCGGATTCCGGTCTGGACGATGTCTATCCCGGTGACCTCCTCGGTAATGGGGTGCTCCACCTGCACGCGGGTGTTCATCTCCAGGAAGTAGAACTCCTCTCCCTGCACCAGAAACTCGACGGTGCCCACGTTGTCGTAGTCGACGGCCTCGGCGGCGTGTATGGCGGCCTCCCCCATCGCCTGGCGCATCCGGGGCGTCATCGCCGGCGAGGGGCACTCCTCGACGAGCTTCTGATGCCTGCGCTGGATGGAGCAATCCCTCTCGCCGAGGTGGACGGCAGACCCGTGCCTGTCCCTTATGACCTGTATCTCGATGTGGCGCGGATGAGGCAGATACTTCTCCAGGTAGACCGAGCCATCACCGAAATATGCCTCGCCCTCCCGGCTCGCCCGCGCGAAGGCCGCCTCGGCCTCCGTCTTGTCGAAGGCGACGGCGAAGCCCTTGCCGCCCCCTCCGGCGGCGGCCTTGACCGCCACCGGGTAACCGTGCTCGGCGGCGAACTCCAGTATGGCCTCGGGGGAGGTTATCGGATCCTCGGTGCCCGGCGTAATAGGGACGCCCGCCTGCGACATGATCCTCCTCGACTCCACCTTAGAGCCCATCGCCTCTATCGCCTCGGGGTGCGGCCCGATCCACACCAGCCCCGCCCCCGTCACCGCCCGCGCAAAGGAGGCACTCTCCGCGAGGAAGCCGTAGCCGGGATGCACCGCTTCGGCCCCGCTCCGCTTTGCTATCTCTATAAGCCTCTCTATCTTCAGGTAGCTCTCGGTGGCGGGCGTAGGGCCCACGTGGTAGGCCTCGTCGGCTAGAGAAGCATGCAACGCCTCGCGGTCCACGTCCGAGTAGACGGCGACCGTCCGTATGTCCATCTCCCGGCAGGCACGGATTACGCGTACGGCGATCTCACCCCTGTTCGCCACGAGAACCTTTTCGAACACTAGACCATCCCCTCCCAGCTCCGGTAGGACCAGAGAGAACCCTCCAGCTTCATCTGCGTCGGCACCTCGTGCCCGAAGAGCCCTGCGAGCCGCCAGCGGTCGCGCCTGAGCGAGGAGGGCTCCTCCGGCGCCTCTCCATAGAGCGCCGCCAGGGCCGTCACTATCGCTGCAGCCTCTTCCGGCGTTGGGGACGGCTCGATCTTCAAAGCGGGATGTTCCCGTGCTTTCTCGGCGGACGCTCCGGGCGCTTGGTGCGCACCATCTGCAGGGCCTTTATGAGGTAGGGCCTGGTCTCCCGCGGATCTATGACGTCGTCTATAAAGCCCATCTCGGCGGCGACCATCGGATTGTTGAACCGCTCCTCGTATGAGGCGATGAGCTCGGCGCGCTTCTTCTCCGGATCCTCGGCCTCGGCGATCTCGCGCCTGAAGATGATACCCACCGCCGCAGCGGCCCCCATCACCGCCACCTCGCCCGTGGGCCACGCGACGTTCACGTCGGCGCCGATGTGCTTGGAGTTCATGACGTCGTAGGCCCCGCCGTAGGCCTTGCGCGTGATGACCGTCATCTTGGGCACGGTCGCCTCGGAGAAGGCGTAGAGGAGCTTGGCGCCGTGGCGGATGATCCCGCCCCACTCCTGATCGGTGCCCGGCAGAAAGCCGGGGACATCCACGAACGTGAGGAGTGGGATGTTGAACGCGTCGCAGAAGCGTACGAAGCGCGCCCCCTTGACGCTCGCGTCTATGTCGAGCGTGCCGGCGAGCACCATCGGTTGGTTACCGACGACGCCTATGGCGTGCCCGTCGAGCCGGGCGAAGCCGACGACGAGGTTCTGCGCGTAAGCCCCCTGCACCTCGTAGAATTCCCCGTCGTCCACCACGAGCTCTATCGCACGGCGCATGTCGTAGGGGCGCTGCGCCGAGTCGGGGATGAGCGTGGCGAGGTCCTCCTCCATCCTCTCGGCGGAGTCGGTCGGCGGGTAGTACGGAGGGGTCTCCAGGTTGTTCTCGGGGAGGAACGAGAGCAGGTAACGCACGTCCTCGAGGCAGCTCTCCTCGTCGGGGGCGGCGAAGTGAGCGACGCCGCTTTTGGCGTTGTGCGTCCCCGCGCCTCCGAGGTCTTCGAAGGTGACCTCCTCGCCGGTGACGCTCTTTATGACGTCGGGGCCGGTGATGAACATGTGGCTCGTACCCTCAACCATGAAGATGAAGTCCGTTATGGCGGGCGAGTAGACGGCACCGCCCGCGCAGGGGCCCATGATCACGCTTATCTGCGGGATTACGCCGCTCGCCTTGACGTTGCGGTGGAAGATCTCGGCGTATCCCGCCAAAGAGACGACGCCCTCCTGGATGCGCGCCCCGCCCGAGTCGTTTATCCCGATTATCGGGCAGCCGGTGGAGAGCGCCAGGTCCATGACCTTGCAGATCTTCTGGGCGTACACCTCCCCTAAAGAGCCGCCGAAGACGGTGAAGTCTTGGGAAAAGACGCAGACCTTGCGCCCCATCACCTCGCCGTAGCCGGTGACCACCCCGTCCCCCAAGGGCTTGTTCTTCTCCAGGCCGAAGTTGTGGGAGCGGTGCACCCTGTAGCGGTCGA
>JBFLXF010000200.1:0-5274 GCA_040757515.1 Actinomycetota bacterium | reverse complement strand
CGGTCACGGAGGATGGGGTGAGCACGCACCGCCTCATCATGACGACCGATGGTCCCGCCCCCGAGTTCGTCGCCGAAGAGGGACTCGTGGACGGGATGCTCCGCGTCGCCGTCGAGAACGGGGTGCCGCCGATGCAGGCCCTCCAGATGGTCACCATTAATCCGGCGACGCTCTTCCGCATAGACGGGCAGGTCGGCGGCCTCGGGATCGGCCGCCGCGCCGACATCCTGCTCCTCCCCGACCTCGCCTCCTTCCGCCCGCGGACGGTGATCTCGGAGGGACGCGTCGTCTCCGAGGACGGGGAACTGCGCGTCCCGCTCCCGCGCCTCGACTGGGAGCGCTACGACAGCCGCCCGCGCTTCGACCCGGAGCTGCCCCTCTCGGATCCCGAGCTCTATCCGGTGCGGGCCGCCGGGACGCAGGCACAGGTGCCCGCCATACACCTGAAGTCCGCCGTGATCTCGGCGCGCCGGGACGTGAGGGTCGGGGCCAGGGACGGACTCGTCGCGCCGGACGACCACGAAGGGCTCCTGCACGCCGCGCTCCTCGACCGGGAGGGGGCCTGGATCTCCCGCTCACTCCTCTCCGGGTTCGCGCCGGACCTGGACGGCCTCGCCAGCACCTACAACACCACCACCCAACTCCTCGTCCTCGGACGCCGCCCGGAGGCGATGGCCCTCGCCGCCGAGCGCGTGAGGGAGCTCGGCGGCGGCATCGTCGTCGTCAGGGGCGGCAAGGCCGTCTACGAGCTCGCCCTGCCCATCGCCGGCATGATGACCGATCTGCCCTTCGACCGGGTAGTCGAGCAGAACCGCCGCCTCTCCCGCGCGGTCTCTGAGGCCGGATACGAGTACCATGACATCCTCTATACCCTGCTCTTCCTTACCTGCGACTTCCTGCCCGCCCTGCGCCTGACCCCGCTCGGCGTGCTCGACGTGAAGTCCGGCGGGATCCTGGCTCCCGCCGAATCCCCGGCGAAGCGCTGACGCTGGCGAGAGCCGTAGGCATAACCGAAACTTTCCGCTGTGTACTGTTGCTCGACCGGTCTCTGCTGCGTCCGACGGCCTATCTGCCGCCGGTGGAACTCGTTCTCCAGCCCTCGGCGGCAAAACTCGCGAATATCTCCTGAATCTCCTCGGACGAGAGGCGCCCATCAGGCCTGTACCATCCGCCCACGGAGTTGCAGACGCTTAGTATGGCGAAGGTCAGCATCTTGGGGTCCAGGTCGCGCACTACGCCCGCTGCTATCCCCTCTTCCACCAACTCCTGAAAACGCCTCGTGTAGGCCCGTCTGCCCTCGAGCGTCTCCTCCGAGAAGTCGAAGTCTCCGAGCAGGGCACCGGCTATGGACCTGTCCCTCAAGACGCTCCTGATGTGGTTGCGGATCGCCGCGTCAAGGCGGGCGGCCGGCTCATGCTCTCTCTCCAACACCGCGTCTAGCTGCGTATTTATGAGCGCCAAGCCCCGGTCGTGGATCTCCTGTACTATCTCCTGTTTGTTCTTCCAGTAGTAGTAGAAGACCTTCTTGGTGAACCCCAGCTCCGCCGCGATGTCCTCAACCGACGTGTTCTTGTAACCCCTCTCCTCGAACAACCGGGCCGCAACGTTCAAGAACAGTTCGCGCCGCTCCTCGAAGCTCAACTCGCTCAAAGGGTTCGCCTCCGCCTCCGGACCGGAGAGCGGCGGACGCCCGATTCCACGCCGCCGAAGTTCTCCCATCGATCGCCCTCATTCTAGAGACCACTTGACACAGACTGGGTCTCGCTGTAGAGTACCAGACATTAATTCACCAATTGGTGAATTAATGGTGGAGGAGAGGAGGGCCATGGTGGAGCGGTCCAGTCGTGTGTCAGGCGAGGAGAGCGGCGTGGGCGAGCGCTGTCTGGGGTGGTGAGAGGGTTGAGTGCGAAGAGGCCCTGGCTCTCGCTCTACGAGGGCAGGATCTCGTATGAGGTCATAGAGACCTCGCTCACCCGGTTCCTTGAAGAGGCGGTAGGAAGATACCGGGACAGGCCCGTGATGACGTTCCGGGGTCGGCGGACCACTTATGGTGAGTTGCTCGAGGAGAGCGAGCGGCTCGCTAGCGCCTTCGCGGAGAGCGGGTTGAGGAAGGGCGACCGGGTGGCGCTCATGTTGCCGAACAGTCCAGAGTACGTGATCTCGTTCTTCGCTGCGGCCAGGATCGGGGCGGTCGTCGCTCAGGTGAATCCCATCTACGTCGAGCGCGAGCTGGAGCACATCCTGCGCAACTCCGGCGCAAAGGCGGTGATCGTGCACGAGAGCGCGTATCCCAGAGTGTGCGCGGTGCGGGAAGCGGTGCCTCTAGAGCGCGCCATCGTGGTGGGGGAGGCGGCGAACCTCGGAGGGCCGGATGTCGCGTTCGGAGACTTTATTGCGTCCGGTTCCGGCCCCGTGCCGGAGGTGGAGATAGATCCGGCGGAGGACCTGGCCGTGCTCCAGTACACCGGCGGGACGACCGGGGTCTCCAAGGGGGCGATGCTCACCCACCGCAGCCTGCTGGTGAACATAGAGGCGAACATAAGCCTTGCGCTGGAAGATCCACAGTCCCTCGACGGCGGCAAGACCGTCGCCGTGGCGCCCTTCTTCCACATCTTTGGGACCGTGGTGATCCTGCTGACCTCCATCCGCTACGGGATGAACCTCCTGATCGTGCCGCGCTTCCAGGTGGACGAGATGATGCAGCTCATAAAGCGCGAGAGGCCTACGATGCTCGGGGGCGTGGCGACGCTCTACACGGCGCTGCACAACTACCCGGAGATGGAAAAGTACGGCCTCGACGAGGTGCTGCTGTACATCTCCGGCGGGGCGAGCGTGCCGGTTGGTCTCATGCAGTCCTTCAAGCGCAGGACCGGGCGCGACATCTGGGAGGGTTACGGGCTCTCCGAGGCCGGGACGGTAACCATCAACACCTACCTGCGCGGTCCGGTGCCCGGCAGCATCGGCGTGCCCATGCCGACCCTCGACGTCCGCATCGTGGACGTGGAGACCGGCGAGGACGAGGTTCCCCTCGGAGAGCCGGGCGAGCTGATCGTCAAGGGTCCGCAGGTCATGAAGGGCTACTGGAAGATGCCCGGGGAGACCGAGAAGGCCCTCAGAGATGGCTGGCTCTACACCGGAGACATCGCCAGGATGGACGAGGAGGGCTACCTCTACGTCGTGGACCGCAAGAAGGACATGATCAACGCCTCAGGCTTCAAGGTCTATCCCCGGGAGGTCGAGGAGGTCTTCTACCGGCACCCGGATGTGGTAGAGGCCGTCGTGGTGGGGGTGCCGGACGAGTACCGGGGAGAGAGCGTAAAGGCGTTTGTGGTGAAGAGGGAGGGCAGCGCCCTGACGGAAGAGGGACTCATCGCCTACTGCCGGGAGAATCTGGCGGCATACAAGGTGCCGAAGGTGATCGAGTTCCGCGATGAGCTGCCCAAGAGCGCCGTCGGCAAGCTTCTGCGGCGCGTGCTCGCCGACGAGGAGCGAAAGAAGGCGGGTGTGCGGCCCAAGACCGGCAAGGGGGTCGAAGGGCAATGAGGTTCGAGAAGGCGTTCGTCCCGGCGGGCTTCTGCTGGTCGTCGCCATTCGCCCGCTGGCAGGGGCCGCTCGCCGAGGTGAGCAGCCTGGACCTCGCGGTGGACGTGACGCGGGCCGCCCTTGAAGAAAGAGGGCTCCCCGCCGGGGAGATCACGAGCCTCGTTTTGGGCTGGACCGTCCCCCAGAAGGAGATTTTCTACGGCGCCCCCTCGGTGGCCGCCCGCATAGGGGCGCCGGGGATAACCGGGCCGATGATAAGCCAGGCGTGCGCCACCTCTGTCGCCTGTGTCCACGCGGCGGCTACGAGCGCCGAGCTGGACGAGGGCGAGCTTGCCCTCGTCGTCGCCACCGACCGCACCTCCAACGGCCCGATCCTCCTCTACCCCAGACCCTCCGCCCCCGGGGGCTCCCCGGAGGTCGAGAACTGGGTCTTAGACTCCTTCGCCAAGGATCCCTGGGCCGGGGAGGCGATGTTCACCACCGCGGAGCTGGTCGCGAAGGAGAACGGCATAACCCGCGAGGAGCTCGACGACGTGACCGCGATGCGCTACGAGCAGTACCAGGACGCTCTAGCGAACGACCGGGAGTTCCAGAGGCGCTACATGGTGCCGGTGACCATCCCCAAAAAGCGCGGCGAGGCGACCGTCGTGGAGGAGGACTCCGGCGTCTACCCGACCACGCGCGAGGGGCTGGCGAAGCTCAAGCCCGTGGCGCCCGAGGGAGTAGTAACCTTCGGCTCCCAGACCCACCCGGCCGACGGTGCGGCGGGCATGATCGTCACCGGCGAGGAGCATGCCCGCGAACTCAGCGGAGGAGAGGGCGTCATCCGCTTGCTCGCCACCGGCTTCGCGCGGGTGGGCAAGGCCCGGATGCCCAAGGCGCCCGTCCCTGCTGCCAGGACGGCGCTCTCTGACGCCGGTATCTCCGTAGACGAGGTGGACGCCATAAAGACGCACAACCCCTTCGCGGTCAACGACGTGTACCTCTCCAGGGAGATGGGCGTGCCGGTGAAGGGCATGAACGAGTATGGCTCGAGCCTCGTCTTCGGGCACCCGCAGGGTCCCACGGGGATGCGACTGATCGCCGAGCTCGTCGAGCAGCTCAGGCTGCGGGGAGGGGGCGTGGGGCTCTTCACCGGCTGCGCCGCCGGGGACACGGGGGCGGCGCTGGTGTTGCGCGTCGAGGACTAGAAACGACGAACAGAGGGAGGATGGAGACGTGCAGCTAGAGAACAGGACGTTTCTCATCACCGGTGGCGGATCGGGACTCGGAGCGGCGACCGCCCGCCTGTTCGCGGGTTCCGGTGCCAGCGTGCTCCTGGCGGACGTGAACGAGGAGGCGGGAGAGGAGACAGCGTCCGGGATAGGCGAGAGGGCACGCTTCGTCTACACCGACGTCACCGACGAGGACAGCGTGCAGGCTGCGGTGGACGCGGCGCTCGACGCCTTCGACGGGCTGCACGGCGTCGTCAACTGCGCGGGCATCGGGCCGGCCAGAAAGGTGCTCGGCAAGAAGGGCATCCATCCGCTCGAGGATTTCGTGCGCGCCGTGCAGATAAACCTCGTCGGCACCTTCAACGCGATCCGGCTCACGGCGGCCGCCATGACGCAAAACGAGCCGACTGAGGGCGGCGAGCGGGGCGTGATCGTCAACACCGCCAGCGTCGCCGCCTTCGACGGCCAGATCGGGCAGGCCGCCTACTCTGCCTCCAAGGGAGGAGTAGTCGCCATG
>JBFLXF010000199.1:0-5292 GCA_040757515.1 Actinomycetota bacterium | reverse complement strand
TGCCGAAAAGGTCGAGACTCTTGCGTCCGGCGGTCAACGCCCCGCTCACGGCGAAGACCGCGACCCCGAAGAGATCCAGGAGATACAGCGCCATGGCGCAAAGATAGCAGGCGGTCCCGAAGGATGCGCCGGATCTACGCCTCCTCCATACTGAAGACCGTCCGAAGAGGAGGGGTCATCTCCCGGCGGTACCTGCTATCCATAGACGGCGGCGGGATACGCGGCATCATCCCGTCAGTCGCTCTGGCGGGCCTCGAGGAGACGACGGGGCGTCCCGCGCGGGAGACGTTCTCGTTTCTGGCGGGCACCTCGACCGGGGCAGTAATCGCCGCGGCGCTCGCTGCAGGCGTCCCGGCGTCCCGTATCCTGCGGCTGTACATGGAGCGGGCCGGTGAGCTTTTCCCCGGCTACCCGCTGCTCAATGCGCTGCGGCGCATCCTCTCCGGCCACATGTACTCGATCCGAAGGCTGCGCGACCTCATCGCGCAGGAGATCGGTGCCGCCCGCGACTGGACGCTCAACGACTCGCCGGTGGATCTCCTCGTCACCGCTACCCGCGTCCCGGACGGCAAGCCGTGGTACTTCGTGCGCGATAACCCCGGGAACTCGGGCTGTACGGGGAGGCTAGGACTGGTGGACTGCGTCACCGCCTCGGCCGCCGCGCCGACCTACTTCTCGCCCTGGACGGTTCGCGAGGGGCCGGAGCGTCCTGAGCGCTGTGAGCGTGTGGGCACGTTGGTGGACGGCGGCGTAGGCGTGGCGGGCAACCCTGTCTACCAGGCGTGTATCGAGGCGTTCTATTACTCGGAGGGATACGCGCCGGGCGAGACGACGATCGTCTCTTTGGGCACGGGGCGGTCTGTGGAGAGGCAGTATCCGGCCTGGATCTGGCCGTGGTTCCGGTGGTTGTTGCGGGAGCTGCTCGAATCACCGGGTGAGCAGCAGACGGATCTGGTCTGGCGCCATTTCCCCGAGGCGACCTTCTATCGCATTGACGCGGAGCTCGAGGAAGAGATACGCCTCGACGACGCAAAGAGTACCGGGAAGCTGCGAGAGGTCGGCGAGTACCTGACCGGCCTCATAGACTGGGAGGCTATCCTGGCCGGGACGGACACGACCTTTCGCGTGGATCGCGTCGGCAAGGCTTTCCCCCGGTACGCTAAGCTGTCGCCGTAGGGGTTGGCCGGCTGCTACGGGGAGCCGGAGCTTCCGTAAGCATCGAATT
This sequence comes from Actinomycetota bacterium, assembly GCA_040757515.1. Classification (GTDB taxonomy): domain Bacteria; phylum Actinomycetota; class Rubrobacteria; order Rubrobacterales; family Rubrobacteraceae; genus JBFLXF01. Next base: position 4,067 of record JBFLXF010000199.1, on the reverse strand, counting down.
CAGAGCCCAGAGAGGCGGAGAAGACCGTCCCGAGCGCCCGGTGGCCGCCCGCCTCCGGCTCGAGGAAGTTGGGCTGCGCGTAGTCCAGCACGATAAAGGGGATCGGACGCGCCTGGATAATGCGGTCGCCGTACAGCGTGATCTCGGCGAAGATCCCGGTCGAGGTCTCCTCGGACCAGGTCTGGTCAAAGAGGAAGTTGCCGGTGCCGTAGAAGATCGGGGCTCCCCGGTACACCTCGATGCCCTTGGCCCAGTGGGCGTGCCCGCCGACGACGAGGTCCGCGCCGGCCTCCACGGCCTCGCGCGCGAGCCTTGCCTGTTCCGGTTCCGGGGTTGCGGTGTACTCCCTACCCCAGTGCGGCATCACGACGACGAGATCCACGCGTCGTTTCAGGCTCCGCACGTCCTCGCGCACTATCCTCGCCTTGAGAGGTGCGGTGCCGGGACGGACCTTCGTGGCCCAGGCCCACTCGTAGGCGGGGACTCTCTGATAGTTGAGAACCCCGATCCTCGTGTCGCCGAGATTGAAGATCATGGGCTTCCGGGCTGAGGCCAAATCCATGCCCGCACCCGCGTGAGAGATGCCGGCTCGCTTCAGGTGCCCGATCGTCTCGGCGAGTCCGGGGACGCCCGCGTCCAGAATGTGGTTGTTGGCGAGAGCGACGCCGTCTATGCCCGCTCGCTTCAGGAGCGGCAGGAGCCGGAGGTCCCCGTGGAAGGTCGTTCCCTCCGGGTGCCAAACGCCATTTCTCAGCACCGGGTTCTCCAGATTCGCCAGCGTGAGATCGGCGCTTCTGAGGTACTCGCGCATCGCGCCCGATCCTCCGCGCCGCTCGGCCCTGAAGTGGTGTATGACGCCGGACTCTGAGTAGGGGCTCGGTACCGCCCTGCGCCAGGTGACGGCCGCGTAGCCGCCGTCGAGCGGGAAGCTCTCACCGTAGCCTAGGTTGTAGACGGCGTAGGGGAGGCCCCGATCCAGCACCACGTCCCCGGCCACCACGACTCGGCGCAGATCTTCCGGATCAGGGGAGGGGGCATCCCCGAGCGCCAGGGGATGATCCTCCGTCTCAGCGCCGGGTTGCAGAGGATGATCGTCGTCTACCGCGAGTACCTTGACCCGCGGGTCCACGCTCTCCCACGGGACGAGTCCAATCGCCCCCGGTGTCTGGCTGACGTGTTCTATGACCGCCCCGGCGGAGCGCAACGGTTCGAGGTTCGGGTCGTCCAGCAGCTCTGCCAGCGGTTCGCTCAACCTCCGGGGTACCGCCGGCCCGGCGTCCTGCGCGAGATCCCGCACCGTCACGCTCTCCAGGGGCGAGGCGAGATGCGTCACGGGGACGAGGTAGGCCCGGGGCTCCCTCGCGTTCTCCCGCGTATGCTCCCGGCTATCCGGGCGGGGTGGAGGCGCCGGCTCGGTCCCGGCCTGCACGGCCAGCCGCTCCAGCGGCTCTGCCGAGCACGATGCCAGCAACAGAGAGGAGGCGACCGCCAGCGCGAACAGAGCCCTCTTCACAAGCCCATCCTCCCGGACTTCGTTAACCAAAAAGCGTACCAGCGGGGACACGGGAGGGCACCGGTGAATCCTGTGAACCACTACAGGTGGTGGATCCGGAGGTTGCACCCACCCTTACATGCCGTATATGCGCCGGGCTCAAAACGGGATTCTGGCGCTGTTCGGGGTTATGGCGTCTCGTTCCCTCTGCTCGAAGGGGTCTCTCGTCTGCGCCTGAGCGCCAACATCTGCTCGTCCGCGAGAATGCTCTGTAGGGCCGGGCTCCTGGCTGCCGGGACATTCAGAAGATACGACGTTTGCGGGATGCGGCATCCCCGCTCCGGCGCGTAGTCTTCCGGGGAAATAAGGGAGAGGCGGAAGGAGGCGCGATGGAGGCGACGACCAGCATGAATCCCGCGGACCTCACAGACTCCATCCGGCACTCCGGGATGAAGTCGGGCGTCATTCCGGAGGCCATAGATGTGCCTGATCCTGCGCCGGCCGCGCAAAGTCCATCCCCGTATCCGGGAGGCGGGCCGCATGATCGGGGATGATACGCAGCGGGACGGAACGCCCCCGGAGTCCGAGTTCCGGGCGGATGTGCGTGTGGTGCGCGCGATGTACCGGGCTCTCGAAGAAGGCGACGAGGTACTCCTCATGCGCTCCATTGACGCCGGGATCAGGTGGGTACACCCTCTCGTCACGCGGTTGCCCTTCGACGGCGCGCGCTGCGGTCTGCGGGCCGTACTGTGTGCGGCCTTCCGGCTCGACGAGTCGGGTGATGGCCCGCGCGTCTGCGCCGGTAGCTTCCTGGAGCTCGGCGACGGCGTGCTCGTCGTGGGCCGCTTCCTCGGTGGCGGAGCGGATGAGGCCGGGGAACCGTTCTTACACGAATGTTACGTCAGGGGAGGCAGGGTCGTTCTGATTCGGGAGTATCCGGCCCTCTCTTGAGACGGCGGAGTCCAGGCGGACCACCTTAGCGCCTTCGATAGCGCGGCCGCGAAGGGCGCCGAATAGAGCAGATGCCTCGCCCTGCGACGCCACAAGACCCACGCCGCCGGGAGGTAGTACGTCAGGATGAGTACAGCCGGGCGTTCGGACCGAGAAGCCGATACCACACCGGAGATTACGGTCAGCAATCCGGCGAAGGTCACTAACGGCACGCCGGGCCTGCCGTTTGGTCCGCGGACGCTCCGGGCGTACGGGCCCTCGAGACGCCACTCAGTGCCGGTAACGCTCGTAGGCCACGCCGTACGCCGCCCGCAGCGTGGTGAGCCCGGCGAAGTTCAGGACGCCGACGGTTCTTAACCCCGAGATCAGCACGCCCAGGGAGGCGGCCTGCTGTGCGCGGAGCAGTCAGGCTAAGGGCGGCTCCGTCCGGCCCGCTCCCTTGTCTCTTCCGGAGCCCACCAGCGTCTCTCCCTGCCCGCCGCCGCATCGAGTATCACACAGGGGCGGACGCTGCCGCGCGCTCAGCGCGAGGGGGCCGGTCTCTCCCGCGCGGGTTCCGGGCCTGTGTCGCGGCGTCTCTCGAAGGTTAGCCGGTGGATGGCCATGCCGGCGATCATGGCGGCGACGAAGGCGAGCACCGGCCCGAGCCCGGTGGCGAGGGCGGCTACGGCGGGGCCGGGGCAGAACCCGACGAGCCCCCAGCCGACGCCGAACAACGCCGCGCCCCCGACGAGCCGCCCGTCCACGGCGTTCTTCTTCGGAAGGTCGAAGCCCCTCTCAAGGACGGGACGCCGGCGGCTGAGGACCAGGCGGTACCCCGGAACGGTAACCAGCAGCGCACCTCCCATGACGAAGGCGAGGGTCGGATCCCAGTCTCCGGCGACGTCGAGAAAGCCTATGACCTTGGCCGGGTTCATCATCCCCGAGACGGCGAGGCCGAGGCCGAAGATCGTCCCGGAGAGCAGGGCGGCGAGGGCGCGGATCATACCTTCCCCCTCACAGCGCGTGCCGCGTGACGAACACCGTCAGCATCGCCACGCCGAAGAACACTGAGGTGGCGACCACGGAGCGTCGGGAGAGGCGCGCCAGGCCGCAGAGTCCGTGCCCGCTCGTGCAGCCGGAGCCCAGGCGAGTGCCCAAACCGACCAGGAATCCCCCGGCCACGACGACCGGCAGGGGAACCCGGATCTCTACCGGGGAAGCGGGGCTCGCGGCCAGCAGGTAGACGAGAGCGCCGAGGATCAGCCCCGCGACGAACGCCGCGCGCCAGCCGCCGCTTCGCCCCTCGAAGGCCAGCAGGCCCCCAACGATGCCGCTGATCCCGCCGATGCGCCCGTTGAGCAGCAGGAGCAGAACGACCGCCAGGCCGATGAGCAGGCCGCCGATGAGCCCGCTTACCGGCGTGAATTCTTCCATCGTAACCTCCGATCTCCGCCGGATGGACCGAGTCTGCGCAGACGCTCGGACGCGCAGGTCTCTGCGGACACTCTAAACGATCCGGCTCTCAGGCGTCGAGGACGACGTCTGTGAGAGGGCTGCCGATGCAGATGAGGCGCAGTCCCTGCTCCAACTCCTCCTCAGAGATGGCAAAGGCAAGATCCTGGTCGATCTCCCCTTCAAGACA
>JBFLXF010000198.1:0-5294 GCA_040757515.1 Actinomycetota bacterium | reverse complement strand
GCCTGGACCGCGTCCACCTCTCCTTCGACCTCGACGTGCTCGACCCGGACATCGCTCCAGGCGTTGGCACCCCGGTAAGGGGGGGGCTCACCTACCGCGAGGCGCACCTCGTCATGGAGCTCTTCAACGAGGCCGGGATCGTCTCCTCTCTGGATGTCGTCGAGGTCAACCCCATACTGGATGCCAGAAACGGCACCGCCGAGCTCGCCGTAGAGCTCGTTGCCAGTCTGATGGGGCGCAGGATCATAGACCTGCCGAGGTAGCCCAAAGCTGAGCGCCGCCGGGATGAGGAAGTCCGGCTACGAGTCGCTGCCGTAGAGCGGCGCGCGAGTGGGAGGAGCACCGAGAGGCCGGGTGCGAGCATTAGCCCGAGGTTGACGCGCAAGACTACCCCGGTGTTCATCGGCAAATCTAGCCGCGCCAGAACGCGGGCGTCAGGAGCACCAGGACGGTGAAGAGCTCGAGCCGCCCGAGGAGCATGAAGAAGGTGAGCGTGACCTTGGCCGACCCGGGAAGATCCGCGAAGAACTCGGCCTCTCCGACCGGTCCCACGGCGGTCCCGGTGATGTTCAGACAGGCGAAGACCGAGCCGAAGGCGCTCCCGAGCGGTACCTGATGAAGCGCCATGAGCAGCGTCCCTATGACGAGCGTCGCCACATAGACGAAGAAGAAGCCTAGAAAGCTGACGCGGGAGCGCTCGGGGACTACGCGGTCTCCGAGCCTCAGGGGGGTGATCGCGCGCGGGTGCACCATGCGAAAAGCCTCTTGCAGCGCGTTGCGCGTGAGCAAGAGAACCCGGACCACCTTCATCCCGCCGGAGGTGGAGCCTGCGCAGCCGCCGATGGCCATCAGGACCATCAGTAGCCCCTTCGAGAGTGGGTCCCAGGCGTTCCAGTCGGCTGTGCTGAATCCCGTGCCGGTCATGTGGCTTACGCTCTGGAAGAGCGCTTCCCGAAAGGCAAGGCTCAGCGAGTCCCGGTAGTCGAAAGCGTAGAGGGAGCCGGTCATAAAGACCGTCGCGACGGCGAGGATTCCCAGGAAGGCCAGTAACTCCCGGTTTCCGAGCGCCTTTCTCCAGCGGCCCTGCGTGGCGATAAAGTAGAGGCCGAAGTTTGTGCCGGAGAGCACCATCCCCACCACCAGAACCGCTTCTATGGCGACGGAGTCAAAGGCGGCGATGGACTCCGAGCGGGTTGAGTAGCCTCCCGTGGCGACCGTGGAGAGGGCGTGGTTGACGGCGTCGAAGAGACCCATCCCCGCAGCCAGCAGAGCGCCCGCGATCCCGACCGTCAGGGCAAGGTAGACGTAGGTGAGCACCTTCGCCGTGTCCTGAATGCGCGGGGTGAGCCGTTCCGCCACGGGGGTAGCGACCTCGGCGGTGTAGAGCTGGGCGGCGCCGATGCCGACCAGTGGCGCGACGGCGACGAAGAGGACCACGATCCCGATCCCGCCCGCCCACTGGGTCATGCTGCGCCACAGCAGAAGAGAGGGGGCGAGCTGTTCGGGGGAGACCGTGGCCGCGCCCGTGGTCGTAAAGCCTGCCATCGAGTTGAAGAAGGCATCCACCGGCCCCATCGCGCCCGAGAAGACGAACGGCAGAGAGCCGAGGATCGCCACCCCGATCCAGCCGAATACCACGATGAGGAAGACGTCCTGGATAGAGACGTAGGGGCTCGGGCCGCGTGTGAGCAAAAAGACGAGCGTCCCGAACGCCGCGGCCGAGACGGCGGGCACCGCGAAGACGGGAGCGTTGCCCTCGGCCGCCAGCGCGGCGTAGAGCGCGGGGACCAGCATTGCGGTTCCTGCGGCGGCCGAGACGGCCCCGAGGGCGTTCGCTATCGTCCTAGGGTGCAAAGAGGCGTTCTACCTCGTCCACGGCGGATTCCACGGTAAAGACCACGGCGCCGTCGCCGGGCTCCAGAACGTCCCGTCCCGTAGGGATGATCACCTCCCCGTTGCGCAGGACGGCGCCTACGAGCGCCCCCTCTGGGAATCCCACCTCGGCGAGCGGGCGGCCGATGATCCGGCTGTGCTCCGTGACGCGCAGCTCGATCATCTCCGCCCCGCTCTCCAGAAGGGTGACGTCCACGATCTCGCCCTGGCGCACGAACTTGAGGATCGCCTCGGCGGCGAGCATGCGCGGAGAGATAGTCAGGTCCACCCCCAAAGCGTCGGCGAGAGGGGTGAACTCGCCGCGGCTCAGGCCGGCTATGGTGTTGCGTGCGCCGAGCTGGCGAGCGTACATCGCCGCGAGAAGGTTGGCCCGGTCGTCGCCGGTGACGGCTACAAAGGCGTCGGTCTGGTCCACGCGCTCTTGCAGGAGAAAGTCTCGCGAGATGCCCTCATCGTGCAGCACAAAGCCCTTGCGGAGTTGAGAGGCGACGTAGCGGGCTCGGTTCTCGTCCCTTTCTATTACCCGCACCATCATCCCCGCTTCCTCCAGCGCCAGGGCGAGCCGCAATCCGATGCGCCCGCCGCCGTAGATCGTCACGTCCCTGACGGGCTTCGTGTCCGAGGCGATGGCGGCTACCACCTCCGCTATGCGTTGTCGGCCGCTGATAAGAAGCACGTGATCCCGGCGCTCCAGCACCGTGTTGCCCCGCGGCACCAGCGCCCGTCCCTTTCTCACGACCCCCACGATGAGGCTGTGCTCCGGCAGGTTTACGTCCTTGAGCGCCCGGCCGACCGCCGGAGAGCCCTCGTCCAGGATCACCTCGGCCACCTCCACGCGGTTGCCGGCGAAGGCGTCCACGTTGATCGCGCCGGGCACCAGCAGCGAGTTCTTTATCGCCTCGGCCGCCATCCGCTCGGTGTGGATGACGAAGTCTATGCCGAGCATCTGCTGGGCGAACGGCTCCTTGGGATCGTGGTAGTCGGGGTTGTGGATGCGCGCCACGGTGCGCGGCACGCCCTGGGTCTTGGCCGCCAGACACGCGATGATGTTTACCTCATCGGAGGTCGTTGCCGCCACCATCAGGTCCGTGTTCTTTATGCCGGCCTCGTTGAGGAGCCTTGGGCTTGCGCCGTTGCCGTGGATCACCAGGGCGTCGAGTTGTTCGGAGGCTCGCTCCACGAGCTTCTCGTCTTGCTCGATCAGGACGACGTTGTGGCCCTCCTCCGAGAGCATGCGGGCCGTGGTGAAGCCCACCTCTCCGGCGCCGATGATCACCGTACGCACGACCCTTCTCCTTACCTCTTCCCCGGCGTGATGAGTTTGGATCGGTCCAGGGCCTCTTTGGTCCCGCCGACCACGATGACGTCGCTCGCCCGCAAAACGGTGTCCCCGCGCGGGATCCTTCCGGCCCCGCCCTTCGGTTTGACGGCGAGCACCGTGAGCCCGCTCTTGCGGGAGAGCTGCAGCTCGGCGAGGCTCCTGCCCGCCCACTCCCCCGGTACCTCGGCCTCGACCAGGGCCTCGTCCTCGCCGAGGTCCACGTAGTCGAGCACGGCGGGAGAGGCCATCGTGCGGGCTACCTGAGCGCCCATCTCCTTCTCCGGCTCCACTACTCTGTCGGCTCCGATCTTCTCCAGCACCCGCGCGTGCAGTCCCGTAACCGCCCGCGCGACGACGAAGGGAACCCCGATCTCCTTCAGGTTCGCCGTCGCCAGGATGCTCGCTTCGATGTTCTCCCCGATGACCACCGCCGCGCCGTCGAAGTGGGCGAGGTCTAGCTCGTGGAGCACCGAGGCGTCGGTGGCGTCCGCGGCGACGAAGTGGGCCTGCGGGTAGTCGCCCGCGCGGTCCTGGACGAGATCCCCGTCCCTGTCTATGCCCAGAACGTCGTGGCCCAGAGAGGTGAGGGTCTCGACCATGGCGGTCCCGAGTCGCCCGAGCCCTATGACGGCGAACTGGCGGCTCATCCTATCGCTATCTCCTCCTCCGGGTAGCTGTAGCGCCGGGGCTTCGAGCGCGCGGCCAGCGCCAGGGCGAGCGTGATCGGCCCGATTCTGCCCGCGAACATCACGATCACCAGCAACAGTCTACCGAACGTGCCGAGCTCCGGCGTCACGTTTAGAGAGAGCCCGACCGTCCCGAAGGCCGACGCAACCTCGAAGAGGGCCGGCGTCAGCCCAAGCCCGTCGGAGACCATCAGCGCGAGGGTCGCCCCGAAGACGAGCACAGCCGAGAGCGAGAGGAGGGCGAGGCTCTTGGCGATGAGAGAGCGGGGGATGCGTCGTCCGAAGGCCGCGACCTCATCCTGACCGCGGACCTGGGAGAGCAGGATCAGGAACACCAGCGCCACTGTCGTCACCTTTATCCCGCCTCCGGTCGAGACCGGTGCCACCCCGATGAACATGAGCGCTATCTGGACGAATATCGTGGGTTCGCGCATCTCAGTGTAGTCCACCGTCGCAAAGCCCGCCGTCCGTGGCGTAACCCCCTGGAAGACACTCTCCAGAACCCGCGTCCCAAGCGGCTCGTCGCCCAAGGTTCGAGGATTCGTCCACTCCAGCAGCGCCACGCTCAGGATACCCAAAGCGAAGAGGATGCCGGTCGTGACCAAAACCAGTTTTGATTGAAGGGTGAGGCGGCGTATCTTCGGGTAGTAGTATAGGTTCACGAGCACCGGAAAGCCCAGACCTCCCGCCACTATCAGGTACACGAGTGTGAGGTTGACCACCGGGTCTCCTGCGTAAGCGGCGAGGCCGCCGGGAAAGACGTCGAAGCCGGCGTTGCAGAAGCCGGTGATGGCATGGAAGACACCGAGTCCCGTCGCTTCTGCCGCTCCGAGGCCCCGGAATGCCAGCCACGCCGTCAGGATAATCGCTCCGACGATCTCGATGAGCCCGGTAACGAGTGCAACCTGTCCGATAAGAGCGAGTACATTGCGCGGAGAGTCGGCGCTCGCGAGCTCCTCGCGCACCACGAGCAGATCCCTGAAGCCCATCCGGCGCCCGATCAGGAGCGCACCCACTGTCGTCGCCGTCATAATCCCGAGTCCCCCGAGTTGCACGAGGCCTACCAGGATCGCCTGCCCGAGCGGTGTGAGGGCCTCCGCCGGCGGGACGACCGAGAGCCCCGTGACGGTGACGGCGCTCACCGATTCGAAGAACGCCTCGGTCCAGGAGATGCCGTTGTTCGCCGCCGGTATCTTGAGCAGCAGGGTCCCTACCAGGATGAGGACGAGGAAGGCACCCGCGATCAACCTGGGAGCCGAGAGCCTGGGAAACATTCCCGTATATTAGTCCGCTCTTGCCACCGCCGCGAAGCGGACATCGCCGGGATGATCGCGCCCCGGCGATCCGGCTCTCAGAGCCAGGGAGAGGTGAGGGCTATGCCGATAAGGGCCCGC
>JBFLXF010000197.1:0-5305 GCA_040757515.1 Actinomycetota bacterium | reverse complement strand
AGAGCATGGTCGAGGAGGGTGTGGCTCCGCAGGCGGTCGCAAACTACACGGAGACAGAGTCTCACACGGCGTTCCTCAACGGCGATGCGGTCTTCCTGCGCAACTGGCCCTACGTGTACGGACTAATCGGCACCGACGACTTCCCGAACGTAAAGAAGGAGCAGGTCGGGGTCGCGCCGTTGCCTGCGGGTCCGGCGGGGAGCAAGCCGGGCCTGGGCGGCTGGAACTTCATGATCAACGCCGCAAGCGACGCCCAGGACGCCGCCTACCAGTTTGTGCAGTTCGCCACGGCGCCCGAGCAGCAGAAGTTCCGGGCGCTCGAGGGAGGGTTTCTGCCGACCCTCTCGGAGCTCTACGAGGACCAGGAGATCATAGACGCCATCCCGGTCATCAGGCTCGCGGGTCAGGAGGCTCTGCAGAATGCCACGCCCAGGCCGGTCTCGCCGTACTACTCGGACATGTCGCTGCAGATGGCCGAGCAGTTCAACAATGTGGTGAAGGGGGCGGCTTCGCCGGAGCAGGCGGTGCAGAGTCTGCAGGAGAGCCTGCAGCAGATCGTGGAGCAGGCCCAGTAAGGACCTGTAAGGATCCCGGCGGCGATAACTTTCGCCGCCGGACTTCCAGGAAAAGGAGGTGAGGCGTGACGACCGCTAGCACGGAGAAGAAGGGGCGGGGCAGCGTTTTCAAGGAGGAGTTTGCCAACCCCGAGCGGCGCACGGCCTACTACATGGTCCTGCCGACGCTGGTCATTATCCTGGTCATTGCCTTCTTCCCGATCCTGTACTCCATCATCCTCAGCGTGACCGACTCGACGATAACCGGGATAGGGTCGTTTGTCGGGGCGGAGAACTACATAGAGATGTTCCAGAACCCGGACTTCCGGGAGGGGCTGGTCAACACGCTCATCTTCACGGTGGTCAGCGTGACGCTAGAGTTCTTTATCGGGCTGGGGATCGCGCTGGCGATAAACCGGGCGTTCAGGGGCCGCGGCCTGGTTCGGGCCGCGGTCCTGGTGCCGTGGGCGTTCCCGACCGTCATCTCGGCGGTGATGTGGCGGCTGATGTTTCAGGATCAGATCGGGATCGTTAACTATGTGGCGAACGCCATCGGGCTCATAAGCCAGCCGATACTCTCGGACAGGACGCTGCTTCTGATGGCGGCGATCCTGGTGGATGTCTGGAAGACGACACCGTTTATGGCGCTTCTCCTTTTGGCGGGGCTGCAGGTGATCCCGGGCGACGTCTACGAGGCGGCGCGCGTGGACGGGGCGAATGTGATGCAGCGCTTCTTCCGCATTACGCTGCCCTTGCTCAAGCCGGCTATCCTGGTGGCCGTACTGTTCAGGACGCTCGACTCCTACCGGGTCTACGACCTGTTCTGGGCGATGAGCAACCGCGAGCTGGAGAGCCTCTCGACGTTCGTGTACAAGGGTGTGAGGATCACACAGTTGCAGTTCGCGCAGGGGAACGCGGCGGCGGTCTTTATCTTCGTAACGGCGTTCCTTATAGCGCTGTTCTTCATCAAGGTTCTCGGCATGCAGACCTCGACGGAGGAGTAGAGGGATGGCTCAGGCAACAGCGAAGGGAGGAGCCGGGGGACGCGCCGTCCTCAACATGGTCCTCTTCTACACGTTCATAGCTATCTTTGTGCTGGTGAGCATTTTGCCGCTAGTGTGGGTCTTCAAGATGAGCATCGTGACCAAGAGCGAGCTCTTTGCCTCTCCGCCGACGATCATCCCGCAGAACCTCACCCCGAGTTCGTACCAGACGATATTCTCGGACCCGGCCTTCATAAAGGCGCTCAGGAACAGTGTGATCATCTCCGGCGTTACCACGATCATCTGCCTGTTCTTCGGCTCGATAGCCGCCTACGCCATAGCCAGGCTCAGGTTCCGCTTCAAGAGCACCGTGATGACGCTGATTCTGGCGATCAGCTTCTTCCCGGCCGTAGCGATCATCGCGCCGCTCTTTATCCAGTTCAGCCAGGTCGGCCTGATCAACACTTACTGGTCGGTGATCGTCGCCGACGTGGTCTTCGCGCTGCCGCTGACGGTCTGGATCCTGGTCGCCTTCTTTAAGGAGCTGCCCAGGGATCTCGAAGAGGCGGCGAAGGTGGACGGGGCGACCACGATTCAGGCGTTCAGGATGGTCATAGTACCGTTGGCGGCGCCGGGCGTATTCACCACGGCGATCCTGACGTTCATCTTCGCGTGGAACGAGTTTCTCTTCGCCAACACGTTCCTCTTCGATGAGTCCACGCAGCCGGTGACGGTCGTGATCCCGAACTTCGCCACGGTCTACACGGTGGACTACGGGGCGCAGGCGGCGGCGGCAGTGGTCGTCACGATACCGCTGGTGATACTGGTCTTGATCTTCCAGCGCCGCATCGTCTCGGGGCTGACCGCCGGGGCGGTGAAGGGCTAGCCTGAGGCGATCCCGGCTCCGCACCGGGCTAGAAGGGTTCACACCCTGAAAAAGGAGCAGTTCTGGGTCAGGGACCTCAGGCCCGGCCAGGGCCTGAGGTCCACCTTTCTCGCTACCGAGAGCGCGCTGCGTAGGGACAGCCGCGGCGCACCCTACCTCTCCATGAGGCTCGTGGACCGCACGGGTTCGGTCGGCGCGATCATGTGGCGCCTCACGAACGAGCTTCAGGGCGGACTGCCCGAGCCCTCCTATGTGCGCGTGGAGGGCCAGACGCACGAGTACCGCGGCAACCTCCAGGTGAAGGTGGAGCGTCTGGAGGTTTTGCGCCCCGAAGACGTGCAGGCTGACGACTACATCCCCGCCACCGAGAAGAACCGTGAGGCTCTCGCCGAAGAGGTGATCGAGACGGGCCTGTCCCTGGAGAATGAACATTTGCGCGGTCTCTTCGAATTGATGGTCTCCGACGGGCCATTCTGGGAGGCGTTCTGCGCGGCGCCCGCGGCCAAGGGGATGCACCACGCTCGCATCGGCGGCCTTCTAGAGCACTCGGTCAACTGCCTGAGGATGGCGCGTGCGGCGGCGGCGATCTACCCCGTGGACCGGGACCTCTTGTTCTTCGGCGCCATCTTCCACGACGTCGGGAAGGTACGCGAACTCTCGTGGGAGGCGGGCGGTTTCTCATACACTACCGAGGGACGCCTCCTCGGCCACGTCGTCCTCGGGGAGAGACTCGTTTCATCCTACATAGCCGCGCTGCCCGAGTTCCCAGAGGAGCTGGCTATGCGTCTCTCGCACCTGTTGCTCGCGCACCAGGGTGAGACGGAGTACGGCTCCCCCGAGCGTCCGAAGACCCTCGAGGCCCTACTCGTTCACCTCATAGATAATCTCGACGCCCGTGCCGCCATGTACGAGGAGAGCACCCGGAATGTTACGCCCGGCGGTTGGAGCCATCACGATAACCCGCTGCAACGCGCTCTCTACGTGCCGGAATCTGGGAAGACGACGGAGGGTGGTTAGCGCCGCTTCTTCGGGCGGTAGTCCTCGTCTTCCTCGTAGGCGGTCAGCTCCGCCTTGAACTCGTCCACGGATCGGCGAGCCTCGGCCACGAAGCGGCCGAGATCCCGGGCCATCTGCGGCAGCTTGTTAGGGCCGAAGATGATCAGGAACAGAAGTCCGATGATGACTAGCTCCTGCGGGCCGACGCCGAACATGGACAGAATATAACCCGCCCGGGCACGCGTTACAATGGGGCAACGCCGTCGTTTGGGGCGTATATACTCAGAGCATGGAATCTCTCTGGAGGAGTGGCAGAGCATGATCTCCTGGGGCGCCGTCCGTGCCATCGCCGTGGCTCTGGCCTCGCGCACCGAACGCGCCCCCGCCGGCGACTTCGACTACGCCGGGGCCGCAGAACGGGCGCTCGATCCGCTCTGCGCCTTCACGGGCATAGAGCTGCCGCGAGACGTCTCCGAGGCCCGCCAGCTCCGCGTCGCCGGCCGTGCCGAGTGGATAGACTTCAACATCGAGGGTTTCGGCGCGCTTATGGAGCCCGTCCTCAGACGCGCCGCTGCAGGCTCCGGAGATCTGGCCTGGGCTCTGGGAGGCGTGACGCTCACCGCGCAGGTAGGGCTCCTGCTCGGCTTTCTCTCATCGAGAGTGCTCGGCCAGTACGACACCGGCCCGCTGCTGGCGAAGGAGCGTGCCGGGGAGCCGGGCAAGGTCTTCTTTCTCGACGGCAACATCGTCTCGGCGGCGGGGAGGCTCTCGGTCCCGGTGGACGGGCTGAGGCTCTGGATCGTGTTGCACGAGATGACCCACGCGCTGCAGTTCGAAGCCTTCCCGTGGCTCAGGCGCCACCTCGGCGAGCTTCTCGAAGCCCTGATCTCGCCGCTCGCCGACCGGCTCGGCGTTCGGGAGACGCTGCGCCGCCTGCACGAGAACCTCCGCACTGGCGGACGCTCCGTCGAGTTGATGATGAGCCGCGAGCAGCGCGAGTCCTTCGACCGCATGCAGGCGACGATGTCTGTCATTGAGGGCTACTCGGACTATGTGATGCACCGGGTGGGCCGGAGCCTCGTCCCCGGCTACGAGGATCTGCACCGTCGGATGTCGCGCAGCCGGGCACACCGCCCGCCGCTGGAGACCGCCATCTTCCGCCTCACCGGCCTGGACGCGAAGATGGAGCAGTACCGGCTCGGCGAACGGTTCGCCGACGCGGTGGCGAGGCGCCAGGGGATGGAGGGCCTCAACCGGGTCTGGGAGTGGCCCGGAAACCTGCCCACGCTCGCCGAGGTCCGGGACCCCGGGCTCTGGATGGCCAGGATGGAGGGTGTCCGGACATGAACGAGGGCGGCCACCGGGCCCTGGGCTACGAGTTCGCCCGTGAGGAAGAGGCCCGCTACGCTGCCTCGGAGCTGGACCGCCGCTTCGAGGAGCGCGAGCTGAGGGGCCTGCGCATCTACCGCATCCGGTGGAACGACGACTACCTCGTCGAGGCGACGTTCGCCGCGGATACCCCCGACTCCCGGATACAGGATGCTCGCGCCCTGCTCGGCGAGGCCGGGGTACCCGTCCACCCGGACGACCTGGAGGACTATAAACGGGCCACCGAGTCGGGTATGGGCAACCTCCCACACTGGTTGCGGCGGTTCTTTGGCGGCTAGCTACTCCATGCGCTGTTCGAGGTGCGTTATCTGGCGCCTCAGTTCCTCGATCTGGTGTTCGAGGTACGCCTCGCGTCCTCTCTGGCTGCGCAGGCGGGTGTAGGCGGACTCCAGGGCGGCGCCGAGCCCGTCTACGGACGCAACGACGCTCCTGCCGATGTAGCGGGCCGAGAGATCCAGGCCGCCGAGGATCGACTGTCCCGCCGAGCGCGCCGTGGG
>JBFLXF010000196.1:0-5309 GCA_040757515.1 Actinomycetota bacterium | reverse complement strand
AGGTCATCAGCGGGATGCGCTCCGTGGCCTGCGCCGCCGCCCCCAGGATGGACCAGGCGTACCCGGAGTGCCCCTGCTCCTCGAGCCAGGGGTGGAAGTGATCGCTTATGACCGCGAAGTCGAAGCCCGCCCGCTCGGCGTGGATCACGTCCTCGACCAGATCCTTCGGCGACCGCTGCTCACACATCATCGTGTAGCCGATCTCCGCCACGCTTCCTCCCGTGCAATCGCGTACCGACCGCACCCTTATACCCTGACGCGCCGCCCCTTTATCCGTCATGGCGTTCACGCCTGACGCCCCGGACCGCGATATATACTCAGCCGGTGGAGAACGGTAGCCGCATCGCCGTGCAGACCGAGGACCTGAGCAAGGTCTACGGCGAGGGTTCGACGGCGATAGCGGCCCTTCGGGACGTCTCCCTGAAGTTCCCCCACGGCGAGTTCGCGGCGATCATGGGCCCCTCCGGCTCCGGCAAGAGCACGCTCCTGCACGTTCTCGGTGCCCTTGACAGGCCGACCTCGGGCCGCGTCATCGTCGGCGGGACCGATCTCTCGGAGCTTTCGGACAAGAAGCTCACGCTCCTGCGGCGCGAGAGGATGGGCTTCGTCTTCCAGTTCTTCAATCTCATCCCTACGCTCACCGCCGAGGAGAACGTCCTGCTGCCCGCGCTAATCGCGGGGGAGAGGCCGAAGAAGTACGCCGCGAGGCTGGATGAGCTCCTCGACCTCGTGGGGCTCACGGCGAGGAGGGCGCACCGCCCCGACGAGCTCTCTGGCGGGGAGCAGCAGCGCGTGGCGATAGCGCGGGCCCTGGTCCGCAACCCCGACATAATCCTCGCCGACGAGCCGACCGGCAACCTGGACTCGAAGACCGGCACCGGAGTGCTGAAGCTTTTGAAAGAGTCCGCCGCACGCTACGAGCAGACCATCGTCATGGTCACCCACGATCCACGAGCGGCGGCGACGGCGGACCGCGTGATCTTCCTCTCCGACGGGCGGGTTGTGGACGAGGCGCGACGGCCGGACCCCGAGGGGATCCTGGAGCGCATCAAGAACCTGGAAGGGACGGTTTGACGCCTCCCACTCCGCGAGAACCATCGAACTCTCACGGTGAGAGAGAGTAGACAAGCGTGAGGCTGCGGCGCTTCTCGGGGATGAGCCTGCGCAACCTGCGCGCCCGGCGGCAGCGAACGCTGCTCACCGCGATCGGCATCGTGCTCGGCGTCGGGATCGTCTTCGGCGTCCTCACGCTCTCGGAGACGATGTCCACGAGTTTCAGGGAGCTGTTCACCCGCGCCTACGGCTCCGCAGACCTAACCGTGACCGCCGCCGGAGGCAGCGGCGAGTTCGGTGAGGAGACGGCGGAAGAGGTGCGCGGCTACGAGGGCGTCGCCTCGGCGGCGCCGCGCCTCTCGCTGCCGGCATCCCTGATCCTCGATACCCGCCAGGAGAACGGGCTCCCGGAGATACAGAGCCTGCGCCTCTTCGGGGTGGAGCCGGAGTCGGCGGCGCTCGCGACGGGCTTCGAGCTCACGGAAGGCCGCTACCCGCGCAAGGGCGGGGAGATCACGCTCGACGAGAGCACCGCCGAGAGTCTGGGCCTGAGGATCGGGGGGAAGGTCACGCTCGGAACGCCCGAGGGGCCGAGGGAGGCGGAGGTCGTCGGGCTCCTCCGCATACCGGGCGGCTCCTTCGGCGGGGTCGCGTTCGGGATGGTCCCCCTCCCCTACGCGCAGCGCGCCTTCGACAAGCCGGGCGAGATCAGCGGGATCTCCGTGGCCGCAGCGGAGGGCGTGCCGGCAGGCGAGCTGCGGCGTCGGCTGGACCGGAAGCTCGGCGAAGGGTTGCAGGTCGAGCGCTCGGAGACGCGGACGCAGGAGATCAGCAGCCAGCTTCAGGGGTTCAGGATCTCGCTGCTCTTCTTCGCCGGGACCGCGCTCTTCGTGGGCGCCTTCCTGGTCTTCAACGCCCTCTCGATGACCGTCCTGGAACGGACGCGGGAGCTGGGGATGCTGCGCGCCCTCGGGGCGACGCGCGCGATGATCGCCCGCTCCGTGGTCCTCGAAGCCGCGCTGCTCGGGCTCTTCGGCTCGCTCGCCGGGCTCCTCTTCGGCTACGGTATGGCGAAGGGTCTCGTCTATCTCTTCGGTCGGGCATTCCTCTTCGAGATCTCCGAGCTGGTGATCTCCCCCTTCGCGCTCGTCTCGGCGGTGGTCGTGGGCGTGCTGGTGACGGTGCTCGCGGCCCTCTACCCGGCGGTGCGCGCGGGCCGGGTCAGCCCCGTGGAGGCGATGCGGGCGAGGTCCGGCTCCTCCGGCGACGGCGCACGGAGGACGCGTCTGGCCTCGCGGCTCGCGCCGCTGGCCGGGCTGGTGCTCGTAAGCGTGGGGGCGCCCTGGATCTACTACCTCGCCAAGAACCTCTCCTCTAACCTCTCGGGGCTCGTCTACGCCTCGGGGATAGCGGCGGTCATCGGCTCGTTCCTCGGCGTCTCCATGATCATACCCTCCCTCGTGAGGCCGCTCGCGGGGCTCTTCTCCCCGGTGCTGCGGCTCCTCTTCGGGGTGGAGGGCCGGATGGCGGCCGCCAACGCAACGCGCAACCGGGCGCGGACGGCGCTAACGGCGGCGGCACTCATGGTGGGCATCTCGCTCGTCGTGGCGTTCGCCGCTCTCGGCGGGAGCGTCCTCGGCTCGATCCGGGCCTACCTCGAGGACTCGCTCGGCAGCGACTACGTAATACAGCCGACCGACCGTACCTCGGACGTCTCGTTCGGGGAGGACCTGAGGCGAGAGATATCTCACCTCCCCGGCGTGGAGAGCACGACGAGCATCGTCTCGAGCTTTCTGCGCGAGGGCCGGCGGGTGAGCATCGTCTTCGGCGTGGACGAGAGCTACCCGGAGATCTTCCGCGTGGACTATGCGGCGGGCGGCCAGGACGCCTTCTCGAAGCTGCGGGACGGCCAGGCCCTCGTCGGCAAGCAGCTCGCAGAGTCGCGAGGTCTGAAGGTGGGAGACAGGGTTAGATTGCCGACGCCGGAGGGGCGCAAATGGTACCGGGTAGCGGGGATACTGGCGAACGACATAGTGGGCGGCGGCCAGGGGATATACCTCTCCAAAGAGATCCTCGCTCGCGACTTCAACGAGAGGGAGAGCGAGTTTCTGGCGGTAAAGGCCGCCGCCGGCTCGGACCGTGGCGAGATCGCCGGTGGGATCCGGCGCGCCCTGAGGGACTACCCGCAGTTCACCGTCTACTCCAACGCCGAGTGGAAGGCGCAGATAGAGGAGGACTTCAACCGCCAGTATGTCTTCTTCTACGCGATCATGGGCGTCTCGGTGGCCGTCTCCGCCTTCGGGGTCGTCAACACCCTCTCGATGAGCGTCTTCGAGCGGACGCGCGAGATCGGCATCCTGCGTGCCGTCGGCACAACCCGGCTGCAGGTCGGGCGCCTGATCGTGGACGAGGGTATCGTCATAAGCCTGATCGGGTGCCTCATCGGCGTCGTCGTCGGCTCGCTCCTCGGCTACCTCTTTGTGCGTGGCTCGGGGGCCGGGGGCTTCGAGGTGGAGTTCTTCTACCCGAAGGTGCCCGCGATGGCCGCGCTGCTCTGCGGGCTCCTGATCGGCACCCTCGCCGGACTCCTCCCCGCGCGCACCGCCGCCCGCAAGAGCATCGTCGAGGCCATCGGCTACGAGTAGAGACGCGGTCTGCGTCCGGAGATGTTACCGTTAGCGGGTCCCCGAGCCGGACGGAGGAGCGGGATCTGAAGACGGGCGAGAGATCGGGACCTGTAGCCCCGCCGCGATGGCCGCCGGTAGCCCTGGTGCCGGTGGCCGTCGGAGCGCTGTGGCTGTGGTGGGACATGCGAAGCGGGCTCGCTGGGGTGCTTGTCGGAGGTCTTCCGGGTGTCTTGCTGCTATCCACCGGCCTCTCTAACCTCCTGTGGGCCGGTGACGCACGTATCTTCCACTTCATGTCTCTGGGCGCCATCTGCGGCGCTCTCCTCTCGCTGCCCGCCCTCTTCGTCCTCGAACCTGGGACGGCCGGGGTGCTTCTTCTCGGGTCGGCGGGGAGCTTTCTGGCCTCCGGGTACATGGCGCTCGGGCAGGAGCCGGTCCCAGACGGGGTGCCGGAGCCAAAGATGCGTCTGCGCACGATCGCGCGGGCGGCAGAGGATGAGTTCTCGATGTGCGCCATAGTGCTCACCACCTGGCCGCTCTCCGTCGGCGAGCGGGCCGGGCGCATCGGCCGCGAATTGCGCGAGGCGCTTCCCCTCTTTGAAGAGCGAGGCTGGCTCGTAGAGCCCCGCTCCTACCACCGCGACCCGCCGCCGTTGGAGGAGATCTGCAACGGGAACCGCAGGCACGGGGAGAGCGGCTTCGAGCACATCACCTTCGAGAGCCTGTATGAGCCATGGCCGGAGGAGCCGGGACGAGAGCGCTGGCTATCGTACGCGCGCAACCGCAGGGCGCACGCTTGGATTCTGAGGCATCCCGGCAGGCCGCGCCCCTGGGTCGTGTGCGTCCACGGCATCCGCATGGGCTCCCCGAAGATGGACATAGCACTCTTCCGGCCCGGATATCTGCACCGCAAGCTCGGCTTGAACATGCTCTTCCCGGTGCTCCCCATCCACGGCCCTAGGCGCGTCGGCCCGGTGAGCGGCGACCGGGTCCTCTCCGGCGACGTGATGGATATCCTGCACGCCGGAAGCCAGGCCGTCTGGGATATAAGACGCCTGACCGGCTGGCTGCGCGACAGCGAGGGCGCCCCGGCGGTCGGCCTGCTCGGGCACTCTTTGGGTGGCTACGTCGCGGCCCTCGTCTCCTGCCTGGACGAGAACGTTGACTGCGTCGCCGTCGGCAATCCGGCGGTTGACCCCTCCCACCTCTTCTGGCGCAATACTCTCTCCGTCTCCGCCCGCTACCTCAAGACCGCCGGCGTCACCGAAAGCGTGATGGACGAGCTCGAACGCGCCATCTCGCCTCTCGCCATGAAACCCCTCGTCCCGCGCGAGCGGCGCGCGATCCTGGCCGGGGTCGCCGACCGGGTGACGCCCCCCGTCGAAGCGAAGACGCTCTGGATGCACTGGGGGAGGCCGCGCATCGCCTGGTATCAGGGGACCCATCGCGTCTTCCTCGGCACGCCCGAGGCGAAGGCGGTAGCGGAGAAGACGCTTCTCGAAGGAGGAGTGCTCCCGGCGAGCGGTTAGCCCGGCGTCAGCCGATGCGCTCCAGCACGGCGCACTTGAGGTAGCGGGTCTCGGGGACGGTGAGGATTTCGGGATGGTCGGCGGCCTGGCCGCGCCACTC
>JBFLXF010000195.1:0-5311 GCA_040757515.1 Actinomycetota bacterium | reverse complement strand
CGTGACCGGCACCAACGGCAAGACGACGGTGGTTGACATGATCCGCACCATGCTCGAAACCTCGGGCTTGCGGCACGCCGTCGCCGGCAACTCCTGGCGCGCCCTAAGCGGGTGCGTGAGTGAGGTACGCGCAGCGGGCCTCCTCGTTCTGGAGATCTCCTCCTTCCAACTCCACTACCTGAGGAGGCCGGGATTCGAGGTCGCCGCGCTCCTCAACGTGCGCCCAGATCATCTCAACTGGCACGCCTCCTTTGAGGAGTACGTTGCCGACAAGCTCCGTGTCTTCGACGGTCAGGGAGCGCGGGACCTGGCGCTCGTGAGTGCCGCAGACCCGGTAGGGCGGGCGGCTGCGGGCCGACTCGCCGGCGAGACGCTCGTGATCGGGGAGGGGGAGACGCTCGCACGCGATGGCGAATTGCTGCTGAAAGGTGAGAGACTTGCGAGTGCGGGCGAGTTGCGGTTCGTCGGAGCGCACAACCACGAGAACGCGTTGTTCGCGGCTGCGGCGGCGCAGAGACTCGGGGCGTCGCTGGAAGAGATAAGGGAGGGATTGCTCTCCTACGAACTCAAGCCGCACCGGATGCAGATCGTGGCGCGCCTCGGCGGGGTGGCCTACGTGGATGACTCCAAGGCGACCAACCCCGCAGCGGTCGCGGCGGCGCTCTCCGGCTTGGAGGAGCCGGTCGTCCTGATCCTGGGCGGCTCCGAGAAGGAGACCGACTTCTCGGAGGTGTTGCCGTACCTGAAGCGCTGCAGGGCCGTCATCTGCCAGGGCGAGGCCGGACCGCGCATCGCGGAGTACCTGGCGGACGAGGGATGGGGGAAGCTCGTGCGGCAGGAGCCGGACCTGGAGGCAGCCGTGCGGACGGCGAAGGAGGCGGCCGAACCCGGGGACGTGGTCCTGCTCTCGCCGGGGTGCGCGAGTTTCGATCAGTTCGCCGGGTATGCGGAGCGCGGCGAGGCTTTCGCTCGGCTTGTCTGTTCGCCGGAGGCGAGGGGGACCGGTGGCGCAGGATGACATCGCTCAGGTCCAACATGTTCTTCGTTGCTCTGGCTCTCTCGTTGTTCGGGCTCGTCATGGTCTACTCGGCGACGTATCGGGAGTACGGCGCGCACTATCTGTTGGTGCGTGCCGGGCATGTCGTTCTGGGGGTAGGCGCGTTCATTCTTGTCAGGAAAGTGCGCTACACCGCCTGGAGGCGCTATGCGTCGGTGGTCTTCGCCGTGGCGGTGGCGGGCCTCACTCTGGTGCTCGTGCCGGGGATGGGGGAGGAGATCGGCGGCGCCCGGAGGTGGTTCGACCTCGGTCCGGTGAGTCTGCAGCCCGCGGAGTTCGCCAAGCTGGCCGCCGTGATCTCGCTGAGCTGTGCGGTGGCCCGGTTGCCGGTGGGCTCGGGGCTGCCCGTGCGTCCGCTTTTGGCCGTGGGGCTGCTGTTCGGGCTGGTGATACTGGAGCCCGACTTCGGAACCTCCGTGGTGTTGCTGGCCGGAGTCGCCGGGGTGCTATGGGCGTCGGAGTTGAGGACGCGCGATCTCCTGTTCGCCGGGGTGGTCGCCGTCGCGGGGCTCGTAGCGATGATGCTCCTGGCACCATACCGCCGGGAGCGCTTCATGACGTTTCTGGACCCCTGGGCGGTCGCCGACGGGTCGGGCTACCAGATCGTACAGGGCCTGGTGGCTATAAAGGCCGGGGGCTTCTTCGGATCCGGGGCGGGCTCGGGGGGGCAGGGCGTAGCCGTGCCCGAGGTGGGGACGGACATGATCTTTGCTCTAATCGGCGAGGAGCTCGGGCTTTTGGGCATGATCGCCGTGATCGGGGCGTTCGGCTTCCTGACCGTCGCGGGCTACAGGATCGCGCTCTACGCCCCCTCGGTGCTCGGGCGGTGTCTGGCGGCGGGCCTGACAACGATGCTCGCCGTGCAGGCCATCTTCAATATCGGTGCGGCGATGGCGATCCTGCCGCTCACCGGGATGACGTTGCCGTTCGTGAGCTACGGTGGTTCGAGTCTCCTGGTATGCTTCGCCGCCGTCGGGATCTTATACAGGATATCGGAGGACAGTGAACGGGCGAGAGAGGTCGGACAGCGCCGCGCGCCGCGTCCTGATAGCCGGGGGCGGCACGGGTGGGCACGCCATCCCCGCGCTGTGCGTGGCGGATAGCCTCAGGGAGATGGGCGCCGACGTGGAGTTCGTGGGCGCCGAAGGGGGAATCGAGCGCGAGCTGGTCCCCCAGGCCGGCTACCGGCTGCACTCCCTGCCCCTCAAAGGGCTCGCGGGCGGCCCCGTCGCCCGCGTCCGGGCCGGGCTGCTCTTCGCGCGCGCCGCAGCCCGCTGTCGGGCCCTGCTTCGGAACTTCGGCCCCGGGGCAGTCCTCGGCGTGGGAGGTTACGCGAGCGCGCCTGCGGTCGTCGCCGCGAAGACCCTGAGTCTTCCTACGTTCCTGCACGAGCAGAACTCCGTCCCTGGGCGGGTGAACCGCTTCGCGAGCCGCTTCACGGACGAGGTGCTGGTTACGTTCCCGAAGGCGGCGGAGAGCCTGCGGGGAGCAGTGACGGTCGGGATGCCTACCCGTAAGGAGCTCTTTGGCATCTCCAGAGAGGAGGCGCTGCGAGAGCTGGGCCTGGAGCCGCCGGTGGTGCTCATCTTCGGCGGCAGCGGCGGGGCGCTGCGCGTAAACCTGGCTGCCGCAGAGGCTTTCCGGACGGAGACGCCGTATACTGTGGTCCAGATCTCGGGCCGCAGGGACTACCCCCGCCTCTCCACCGACAACCCGCGCCACAGGATACTCGCGTACGCCGACGACATCTGGCGCTATCTCGCTGCGGCGGAGGTCGTCGTGATCCGCGCGGGCGCCGGGTCCCTCTTCGACACGGCGGCGGTGGGGCGGGCGGCGATCCTGATTCCTTTCCCCCATGCCACTGGGGACCATCAGCTGCACAATGCCCGCTACTTTACGGAGCGGGACGCCGCTGAGCTCATGATGGATTCCGAAGTAAATGCAAGAAGCCTCCGCGAGCGCGTGGAGGGTTTGCTCGGCGACGACCGCAGGCGGCGGGAGCTCGCCGAGCGGATGCGGTCGCTCGCCACCCCGGGTGCTTCCGACGAGGTCGCGCGCAGGCTACTCGATGCTGCGGCGAAGAAGGAGTGAGAGTATGAAGATACACATGATCGGTATCGGCGGCGCCGGAATGAGCGGCATCGCCGAGGTCTTGAAGAGGAAGGGGCATGAGGTTACCGGTTCGGACCTCAAGGAGTCACCCTACACGCGGCGGCTGCGCGAGGCCGGGATAGAGGTCTATATCGGGCATGCGGCCTCTCAGGTGGGGGATGCGGATCAGGTCGTGATCTCCACCGCCATCCCGAAGACGAACCCGGAGCTTCTGGAGGCAAACCGGCGCTCTATACCCGTGATCCCGCGTGCTGCGGCGCTCGCGAAGATCCTGGAGAACAGCCGCAGCATCGCCGTGGCCGGAACTCACGGCAAGACGACCACGACGAGCATGACGGCCCACGCCCTCAAGGCTCTCGGCGAGAGCCCGACCGCCCTGGTCGGCGGGGAACTGAACGATATCGGTTCGAACGTAGCCTTCGGTCGCGAGGATCTTGTAGTGGCCGAGGCAGACGAGAGCGACAAGTCCCTGCTCTACTTGCGCCCCCAGGCGGCGGTCATCACTAACATCGAGTTCGACCACCCGGACTTCTACTCCTCGCTCGAAGAGGTGGTCGAGACGTTCGGGCAGTTCATCACCTCGCTCCCCGAAGGCGGCCACCTCGTCGTCTGCGCCGACGACGAGAGATGCTTGCGCGTCGCGGCGAAGGCACCCTGCCCGGTGACGACCTACGGTCTCTCCGCAGGCGATCTGCGGGCCGAGCCGCTCTCCTCGAACGCCTATACTCTCTATGAAGGCGGCGAGAAACGGGGCGTCGTCGAGATCGGGGTCCACGGACGGCACAACGTTCTCAACTCGCTGGCCGCCGCCGCGATGACTCGCTGGCTCGGCCACGACGTCCTGGAAGCCGCCCGTACCCTCTCAACCTTCGGAGGCGTACGCCGGCGGTTCCAGTTTAAAGGCGAGAGAGGCCGCATCCGGGTCGTCGACGACTACGCCCATCATCCGACCGAACTCGTCGCCACTCTCGATGTCGCCCGCGCCACCCTCTCCCCGGGAGGACGCGTAATCGCGGTCTTTCAGCCTCACCGTTACTCGCGCACTCGCAAGCTCTACCGGGAGTTCGGCGAGTCGTTCGCTGCAGCCGACGCCGTCCTCGTGACCGAGGTCTACGGCGCTGGCGAGATGCCTCAACCGGGCGTCAACGGCAAGCTCATCGTGGACGCTATCTGCGAGACGCCGGGTCACCCGGAGGTCTTTTACGTCCCCGAGGGTGACGCCATACCGCGTGTCCTGCGGTCCATCTCCGGAAAGGGAGATACGGTCCTAACCCTCGGTGCCGGAGACATCTCCCGAGCCGGCGAGGAGTTCCTGCGCCTCCTGCCCCAGGATTGAGCGCGGCGGCCACAACCCTCCTGCGCGCGCTCTCCATATCGGCCTTCGTTGCCATCCTGACCGCAGCTACCGTATTCACGCTCACCTACCTGACCATGCCGGTCACGGGTATAGAGATCAAGGGCGCCCGGATGCTGCCCGAGTCCGCCGTCTGGAACGCCGTGCCAGACCGTGCCAGTCTCATGACGCTTAACGTAGAGGCGCTCGAGAAGCAGCTGGAGTCTAATCCTTGGGTCAAGGGTGCCGAGGTGTCCAGAGATTGGAGTTCCGGTATAGTTACCGTTAAGGTTGAGGAACGCCGGGCGGTGTTGCATGTGGAGTTGGACGGTCGGCGGGCTGTGCTTGCGGTGGATGGCACCGAGCTTCCGGGGCTTGGGGGGGCGGATCTGGAGCTGGTCGAGTTGGACGAGAGGCGTCTGGAGGAGATCCTGGCGGCATTGAGAACGTTCGAGGAGAGCGGGGTTGCGTTGAAGTCCGTGGATGCCGTGGGACCCGGGGGGGTCGAGGCTACGGTGAAGGGACGGAAGGTGATCTTCTCGGGTACCGTGAGCGAGGCGCAGGCCCGGGCGCTCGACGGCGTGATGCGGCGCCATCCAGACGAGAGGGTCTTTGATCTCAGGTCCCCGGAGAGGATCGTAGTCTCTGGACGGCCCGGGGTTGGGGACGAGCCCGGAGGATAGCGGAGAGCAGCGTGGCGCAATCGCTGGTCTACGGCGTGGACGTGGGCACCACCAAGATCGTGGCTATCGCCGGACGGTCGGATAGCCGGCGTACGGGCGTCGAGGTGCTCGCGATGGGCGAGGCGC
>JBFLXF010000194.1:0-5312 GCA_040757515.1 Actinomycetota bacterium | reverse complement strand
CCTTCCACCTGGCGAACCCCGACCCGCCGCCTGCGGATAAGGTGTTCGGCTGGCTGGAGGAGGCCGGCTATCCGCTGGAGCGCCTCGCCTACCCGGATTGGCTGCGCGCCTGGCGCGAGGCGCCGCGGCCGGACGGTCCTATCGAGGACGCCGCATCCGGTATCCTCGGCGGCTCCGGACCGGAGGATCGGGAACTGAACGACCCCAACCGCTACGATGACGCCAGCCTGCGCCGATTCCTGTCGGCCGGGCCTCGGCGTCCCGAGCCGGACGCTTCGCTCTTCGCCACCTACGCCCGTCACTTCGAAGAGCGGGGCTGGGTCCCGGCCTCTGCCGAGGCGAGATGAGCGGAGAGCGCCTCGCCGGTCGGGTGGCCGTTGTTACCGGCGCTTCCAGCGGCATCGGGGCCGCCGTCTGCCGCGCCCTCGCGCGCGCGGGCGCAAGGCTCGCCCTCGCCGCTCGCCGGGAGGAGGCCCTGTGCTCCGTGCGGGACGAGCTAAATGGGGTAGATAGCGTCGCCGTGCCCACCGACGTCACCGACCGCCGGCAGGTCGAGGCGCTCGTCAGGCGGGCGGAGGACGAGCTAGGGCCCGTGGACGCGCTCGTGAACTGCGCCGGGGTGATGTACTACACCCTGATGCAGAATCTGCGTATGGGGGAGTGGGAGCGCACCGTGGACGTCAACTGCAAAGGCGTCCTCAACTGCGTCGGCGCCGTCCTCGGCGGCATGGTAGAGCGCGGGAGGGGACACATCGTCACTATCTCCTCCGACGCCGGAAGGAAGGTCTTTCCCGGCCTCGCCGTTTACTCGGCGAGCAAGTTCTTTGTCGAGGGGCTCTCGCAGGGGCTGCGTCTGGAGACGGCGGGCACGGGCGTCAAGGTCACGACCATCCAGCCGGGCAACGTCGCTACGGGGCTTCTCGCCATGAGCACCGACGGGGAGGCGCTGGATCGTTACGGGAGGCCGAGCGGTGCGCGGGTGCTCGACCCGGAGGACGTCGCGGCCTCGGTGGTGCATGCGCTCACGCAGCCTGAGCACGTGGCGGTCAACGAGATCCTGGTCGAGCCCCGGGACGAGCCCGTCTGAGGCGCCGCCGAAACCTCGGCGCGGTTACGACGTACTATGAGGCGTACGCCCCAAGCCGAAGAGGAGAGAGATGGACCTCTTACGCATCATCGTGGCGATCCTGCTGCCACCGCTCGGCGTGTTCCTGCAGGTGGGCCTCGGAAAGCACTTCTGGCTCAACATTCTTCTGACCCTACTGGGCTACATCCCCGGGATCGTGCACGCGGTCTGGGTCATCGCGAAGTACTAGCGCCGCCTCAATCTCCCGGCGCGCCGAAGGCGAGGCCGAAGAGGTTATTGTCGTCGGTGTAGAGGCGCAGCAGCCGCAAGTCCGCCTCCTCGAATGTCCGAACGACGGAGCCGGCGGTAAACTTCGCGCTGATCTCGGTTCGCATCCCCTCGCCGGCGTGGAAGCGGACCTCCGTCCGGAGTGCTTCTATGGGGATTAGCTGCTCCTCTCTCGAGTCGAGCCACATCTCTATCCGGGATCGCCCGGCGTTGTAGACGGCCCGGTGGTCGAAGAGATCGGGTTCGAAGCGTCCGCCGAGGCGTTCGTTTATGACCTGGAGGAGGTTTTTGTTGAAGCGCGCCGTGACGCCCGCCGCGTCGTCGTAGGCGGCCACGAGGACCCTGGCGTCCTTCACGAGGTCCACCCCGATCAATACGCGGTCATCGGAGTGCAGCCCGGCGCGCAGCTCGCGGAGGAACCGCCGGCGCCTCTCCGGCTCGAAGTTGCCGATGGTGCCGCCGAGGAAGGCTACGAGCCTCCCTCCGTCACCGCCGCTCTCCGGGTTATCAAGGAGTCTGCCGAGCGAGCGGTCGAAATCCCCGACATAGCCCTCGATCCTCAGGCCGGGCAGCTCTCGCAACAGCCGCTCGCCGCCTTCGCGGAGGGCGCTCTCGCTCACGTCGAGCGGCACGTAGCGAGCCGCGATGCCGCCGGAGGCCGGCATGTTGGACTCCAGCATCGCTCGCAGCAGCGCGCGGGTCTTGGTCGCGGAGCCGGCTCCCAACTCCACCAGCTCCCGGACCCCGCGAACCATCTCCTCCGCCCTCCTCTCCAGGATCGAGCGCTCTGCCCGCGTCTGGTAGTACTCGGGGAGATGCGTGATCTCTTCGAAGAGCCGCGACCCCTCGGCGTCGTAGAGGTACTTCGGCCACGGCGAGAGATCCTTGGGCTCCGACGAGAGTCCCTTCCTTACGTCTTTCGCCATCTGTTCGACCTCCACGCTCGGGTCGTCGAGAACGTGGATCTCGATTCCCGCCCCGCCTCCGGTCAACGGTCTCCTCCGTCCCGGCGGGGCGATCCTCCGATGGGACGGAGGGAGACACCGCTTACGGGGTGCGTTGAGAGGAGGTGACCGTCCGGCACTTCGCGCCAACCCGCGTCCCGATCCAGCCGTTCGGAGGCGACGACGACCCCCTCCGGAAAATCTCCTCCGCCCTCCAAGAAATACAGGGAGTTGCCGGATCCCTCGGTCGAGTAGCGCGTGAAGGCCATCGTCTCTCCGTCGGTCGCAGCCAGGTTGAGCGTCGCCCTCACGCCGAGGCCGGCGCAGATGCCGGCGACGCGGCACACCGTCCCTTCCAGAGCTTCGGGGAGGGAGATCCCCTCTCTCAGCAGATCCAGGAGCCCGGCGAAGACCGTCTCCGAGTCTGTGGTGCCCAGAATGCCGGAGTAGGACTCGTCGCTGAGCGTGTCGCGTAGAGGGCGCATCGCCTTGCTCCTGAAGCTCTCTATGGCCCCGTTGTGAGCGAAGAGAAACGGTCCTGAGGCGAACGGCGGGACCCCGCTCTCCTCGACGGGCAGGCCCGGCGTGGCGCTCCTGACGGCGGCGAGGATGGTCCCCGAGACGACCTTCCGCGAGACGCTCGCAAAGCTCCTGTCGGCCCAGAGGGGCTTCTCCGAGCGGTAGACGGCGGGCTCCTCGTCTATCTGGGGGGCGTACCAGCCGGCTCCGAACCCGTCGGCGTTCACGACGCCGCTCATCATCTCCTTTGGGGCGTAGCTCTGGACCAGGAGCGAGTGCTCCGGCTGCAGGATGAGCGAGGAGAGCGTTATCTCCGGCCCGAGGTAGGCGACGATGCGGCACATTAGCAGGTATCGGGCTTCGGCAAGGGCCTGATGTCTGATGCCGGAAGCCTAGTTCGCACAGCGGAACCCCGCGAAGAGTTGCCGCCGGATCGGGTAGTCCCAGTTGCGGAAGGTGTTGCGGATGGCGTACGGGCGGGTCGCCCAGGAGCCGCCGCGCAGCACCTTATACTCCGGGCCGAAGAAGACCTCCGAGTACTCGTGGTAGGGGAACGGCTCGAAGCCTGGGTAACCGGTGAAGTCGCTCGCGGTCCACTCCCAGACGTCCCCGATCATGCCTAAAGCTCCACACGGGCTCGCTCCCGCCGGGTAAGCCCCGACCTGCGCCGTACCGAAGGCCATCTGGTCCAGGTTGGCCTTATCCGGAGCGGGCGGCTCCTCTCCCCACGGAAAGAGCCTCTTGGTACCCGTCTCCGGGTCCCAGGAGGCCGCCTTCTCCCACTCCGCCTCGGTGGGGAGCCGCTTGCCGGCCCACCGGGCGTACGCGTCGGCCTCGTACCAAGAGACGTGCACGACCGGTCTGGCCGCATCCAGGGGTTCGTCGTAGCCAAAGCGTTGCGTCCACCAGTCATGGACGCCCTTCTGATACCAGTGCTTCGGGGCTCGTATGCCCTCGGCCTCCTTCCACGTCCACCCCTGCGGGTCCCACAGCTCCCTCTTCTCGTAGCCCCCGTCCTCGATGAATTCCAGGTAGGCACCGTTGGTTACCGGTGTCCTGTCCAGCCGGAAGCCTGGCAGGTGCACCTCGTGCGCCCCGCGCTCGTTGTCCAGCGCGGCCGTCCTGTCGTCGGTGCCCATGACGAAGGTGCCCCCCGGGACGAAGACCGTCTCGCTCGCCGCCGCAGGGTCGCCTGCCGGCGGCTCCACCAGCTTCTCCGGCCGGTAGCCCCGGCCCTTCATGAGCTGAAGGGTCTGCAGCATGGTCTCGTTGTGTTGGGCCTCGTGCTGGATGACCATGTTGTAGACGAAGCCGTTCTCTAACAACGGGTCCTCGTCTCCCAGGTCGGCGGTGTCGAGAGCCTCAAGGACGGCGCGGCGCACGGCGTCGAGGTAGCGGTCGGCGTCCTCGCGGTCGAGCAGGTCGAGCGAGGGGCGTTCGCTGCGGGGCGTCAGCGAGGCGTCGTAAGTGTCGTAGAGCTCGCGCGCCGAGAGTTCCTTGCCGAACGCCCTCTTGAGGAGCCAGAGTTCCTCATAGTTGCCGATGTGTCCGTAGTCCCACACCAGAGGGCTCATGATGGGCTCATGCTGAGCCATAAGGTCTTCATCTGAGACACCCCGGATCAGGAACCGCGTTCGCTTTCGGGCCTCCTCCAGCCTACGGGCGATAACTTTCTTTCTCTCCCCACGCTTCGTGTCCATAAGAATGATGTTAGACGGCGGGCCGGTCCTCAACAAGAGCGCTTCGCCGTTTCGGGCGGCAGACGAGGCCCGGGGAGCTTAGAATGGCCCGTGAGACCCGTGGAGAAGGAGGAGACATGTCCGAGCGTAGACCGCCCGCCTCTGCCGAGGCGTTGACCGGCGCCTTCGGCGAATCCTACCGGCAGGTGATGCAGAGCGCCGTGGAGGCGCAGCAGCGGAACGTCCGGCTCGCCCAGGGGTGGGTCGAGGCTCTCACGGACGTCATGCGCAGCCAGGCCGAGACTAATCGCGCCCTTACACAGGCGATGGAGGCCTACACGAAGACGGTCGAAGAGGCGGTAAAGAGCCAGGAGCGCACCAGCCGCGCCCTCTCCGAGAGCCTGGACGCCTACCGCGAGGTCTTGGAGAAGGTGACGGGCATGCAAGAGCGAAGCGAGCGCCTCGTGCAGAGCTTCTTCGGCGATGTGACCGGGGAGCTGAGGAGCCAGATCGAGGGCAGCCGGCAGATCGCCTCCAGCCTGATGGAGGGTTCGGAGCGCCAGATCGAAGCCTTCCAGAAGATGCTCGCCGAGGCTACCAACTCCTACATGGAACTCATGAGCGCTCCGTTCTCCCTCTACCAGAAGAACCTCGAGGCCATGAGGCGCAGAAACGAGTAAGAGGCATTAAGGAGGTCAAGAGCATGCAGGTAGAGAGAACCTTTGAGGTCCGCAACCTGATAGGGGGCTCCTGGGAAGGTGTGGACGGCAGGAGGACCGAGCCCGTCTACGACCCGGCCACCGGCAAGGTCATAGC
>JBFLXF010000193.1:0-5315 GCA_040757515.1 Actinomycetota bacterium | reverse complement strand
GTGTCACCGACGGTGGTACCTTTCTCATAGTGGCCTGGGCCTCCTCCTTCATGGATTGACTTGGTCGTCTTCCATTATGGATGCTCAGGCCGCTTCTCGTTTACAGGGAGTCTAGGACGTCACCCTTGATAAGGGCGCGGCGCTTCAAACTTCCAGTGTCTCGCGGATCACACCTTTCTTGCCTTCGAGCTCGCGCTCCGCGTCCTCCCGCATAACCTCCAGCATGAGCTCTATGGCGTCTTTGAGGTTCTCCCGGGCTTCCTCGATGGTCTGCCCCTGCGTAATGGCGCCGGGGACCTCCGGGCAGGTGGCGACCCACCATCCGTCCTCCCCGCGCTCGAATATGGCCGTGAAAGTCCCGTGCGTCTTTGTTTCCCTGTCGTTGCTCATGGTTTCTCACCGTTCATTGTAGCGTAGAAGAGGAAGCTAGCTCAGCGTCTCCTCCAGGGCCTTCGCGGCTTTCTCCTGCATGTCGGGCAGAAGATGGGAGTAGATATCCAGGGTGACGCTTATGGAGGAGTGTCCGAGCATCTCGGAGACCACTTTGGCGTTGACGTCTTTGGAGAGCAGCAGCGTGGCGCAGGCATGGCGGAGATCGTGGAAACGAATCGGCGGTAAGCCGGCCTTCTTCAGGAGCGGTTACGGAGGTTCGAGGGGTTGATGATCGTGCCGGTCTCCGTGGCGAAGATGAGGCGCTTCGCCCCTGTCTGCCAGCTCCAAAAATGCTGCTTTTGCGCTAAAGCCTCCAGTTCCGTTCTCCGATAACTCTCATAATCACGGACGATCGGGTTGTTGGGATGAAAACGGGGCTTGAATCGGGTTGCTCCCTCTCGGGAGGCGACAACATACGTTCCAGAGTCATCTGGAACGTGCGGGTGTAGCTGGGTAGTGTGATGCTGTGGGATGCGCTGGTCAAGAAGGTTATAGAGAGCATAGGTCGCGCAGCCGAGATGTACAGCAGGCTGGTGCTCGTAGTGGGGTCGCCCGGATCAGGAAAGACGCGGACACTCGAGGAAACAGGAGAGAGGCTGGGGCTGCGGCGGGTCAACGTGGGCCTGGAGCTGGCGAAAGGGCTTCTGGAGGCAGAGGCTCGAATGCGGCCTCTGCGCGTTGGGCCGGTTCTGGAGGAGATCTTGGGAGGAGAAGGAGAGGTTGTGCTTCTGGACGACCTCGAGATTCTGTTCGACGCCTCTCTCATGCAGGACCCTCTCCTGCTCCTCGAGAAGCTCTCGCGCAACCGGACGGTGGTAGCCGCTTGGAGCGGCATCCTGGATAATGGGGACCTGGTTTACGCAACGCCCGAGCACCCTGAATACCGGCGCTACCCGGTCTTGGGAGATGTGCCCGTCGTAAGCATCGAGGAATAGCGGGGAAGGCGGCATGAGATACAGGGATGTAATCCGGTTCGACCCCATCGAGTCCGTTATAGAGGTGAGGAGCGCGGGCCGCTCTGCGGAGGCCGAGAGGTTGGTCTCGACCTACGTGATCTCCGGGGACATGGCCGAGAGACTTCTCGGGATGGTCTTTCCGCAGCTGCAGTTCGAGGAGCCCACGGACAACAAGGGGCTTCTGGTCGTAGGGAACTACGGCACCGGCAAGTCTCACCTGATGGCGGTCATCTCGGCCGTGGCAGAGCGCGCGGAGCTCGCCTTCCGCATAACGAACCCCGAAGTCGCCAAGAGAGCGCAAGAGATCGCCGGCAAGTTCAAGGTGATCCGCACCGAGATAGGGGCGGTGAAACTGGACTTAAGAAGCCTGATCTTCTCGGAGCTGGAGAGCGCTCTGGCGAGCTGGGGCGTGGACTATTCATTCCCGAGGACCGACCGGCGGGCGAACAACAAGTACGCCCTCGAAGAGATGATGCAGGCTTTCCACGAGAAGTACCCGGAGCAGGGCGTGCTTCTGGTGGTGGACGAGCTTCTGGACTACCTGCGCAGCCGCAGGGACCAGGAGCTCATCCTGGACTTGAACTTCCTGCGCGAGATCGGGGAGGTGTGCAAGGACCTGCGCTTCCGCTTTATAGGCGGGACGCAGGAAGCCATCTTCGACAGCACACGGTTTCAGTTCGTGGCGGAACCCCTGCGCCGGGTCAAGGACCGTTTCGAGCAGGTCTTCATCGCCCGGGGAGACGTGAAGTTCGTGGTAGCCGAGAGGCTGCTGAAGAAGACGCCGGAGCAGCAGGCCCTGGTGCGCGAGCACCTCGCCCCGTTTGCGAAGTTCTACGGGAGCATGAACGAACGGATGGAGGAGTTCGTCCGGCTCTTTCCGGTGCATCCGGACTACATAGACATCTTCGAGCGGATCACGGTCGTCGAGAAGCGCGAGGTGCTGAAGACCCTCTCGCTGACGATGAAGCGCATCCTGGATGAGGAGATCCCGGAGGACAGGCCAGGCCTTATCTCATACGACGGCTATTGGGAGAACGTGAGGCGAGACCCTTCTTTCAGGGCCGTGCCCGACGTCCGGGAGGTCATCCGCGTTAGCGAAGTGCTGGAGGACCGCGTGCGGCACGCCTTCGGCCGTCCCGCCTACAAGCCGATGGCGCTCAGGACAATCTCTGCTCTCTCGGTGCACCGCCTCACCACCGGCGACGTCTACGCCCCCATCGGACCGACTCCGGCGGAGCTAAGAGATTCCCTGTGCCTCTACCAGCCGGGAATCGAGGATCTCGGAGGGGACCCGGCGGACGACCTGCGCAGCCAGGTCGAGGTGGTGCTACGCGAGATAGTGCGTACGGTGAACGGGCAGTTCATCTCCCGGGCTGAGGACAGCGGGCAGTACTACCTTGACCTCAAGAAGGACGTGGACTACGACGCCCTGATCGAGAAACGGGCCGAGGTCCTGGATGACGAGGCGCTGAACCGCTACTACTTCGATGCGCTCAGGCGGGTCATGGAGCTGACAGACCAGACGATCGTGCCGGGGTACAGGATCTGGCCCTACGAGCTTATCTGGCAGGAGCGCAGGGCGTCGAGAGAGGGATACCTCTTCTTCGGAGCGCCGAACGAGCGCTCGACCGCCCAGCCGCCGCAGGACTTCTACGTCTACTTCTTAAGACCGTACGGAGAGGCGGGATTCCGGGATGAGAAGAAGCCGGACGAGGTGTTCTTCCGGCTGGAGGGCCGGGACGAAGAGTTCGATGCGGCCGTAAGGAGCTATGCCGCCGCGCTCGACCTGGCCGCGACCACCGGGCAGAACCGCGCGATCTATGAGAACAAGGCCTCCGGGTACCTGCGCGAGATCGTGGGCTGGCTGAGAGAGAACATCGCCCGGGTCTTCAAGGTCACCTACGGGGGACGTACTCGCCCCGTGTTGGAATGGACGAAAGGGGGTCGGAGTTTCGCTACTACGGGTGTGCGGGACGTGGTCAACGCGGCCGCCGCGGCGTGCCTGGCGGAGCACTTCCGGGATCAGGCCCCCGAGTACCCCGCGTTCACGGTGCTCCTCACGAAGGAGAACCGGGTGCAGGCCGCGCAGGATGTCCTGCGCGGGATAGCCGGCGGGAACAGGACCAGGCAGGCTCTGGCCGTGCTGGACGCGCTGGAGCTGCTCGACGGAGAGAGGATCGAACCTCAGAACTCGCGCTACGCGAGGCACATCCTAGAACTTTTCGCCAAGAAGGGCCGCGGGCAGGTGATGAACCGGGAGGAGATTCTCCAGGAGACCACCACGGGAAGCTACCTGGCCCCGGACGTTTACAGGTTGGAGCCCGAGCTGGTGGTGGTGCTGCTCGCGGCGCTCGTCTACTCCGGGCACCTGGTCCTGGCGACGAAGGGCAAGAAGTTCACCGCCGCAGACCTGGACGTGCTCGCCGCGACCCCCGTCGAGGAGCTTGCGGCCTTCAAGCACGTCGAGAAGCCCAAGGAGTGGGACCTTCCGGCGATAGGAGCCCTCTTCGAGCTTGCGGAGCTGCCTCCCGGCCTGGCCCAGCAGGTGACCCTCGGGAAAGATGCTCCCGTGGAGCGGCTTCAGGGACAAGTGCAGGCGCTCCTCAAGAGGCTCGCCCAGGCCCGCCACCAACTGCAGAAGGGGTTCTCGTTCTGGGGCAAGGAGCTGCTTTCGGAGGCGGAGCAGACAAGCCTGCGGAAGAGCGTAGATGAGACGAAAGAGTTCCTCGAATCCCTCCAGAACTACTCCACCCCGGCCCGGCTCAAGAACCTGCGGTACGGGGAGGCGGAGATCCGCGCACGCCGGAGAGGTCTCGAAGCCCTCAAGGAGGTAGAGGCCCTGCAAGAGGCGGCCTCCGAGCTCGAACCCCTGACGGGATACCTCTCGACGGCGGAGAGCGTACTGCCGGAGAGTCATACTCTGGCAAAAGAGATCCAGGCTCTCCGCGAGGAGGCGCTCGAAGAGGCCCGGAAGCTCAGGAAGCCGGAGGCGCGGCGGCACCTGCTCGGGAGGCTCGAAGCCCTCAAGAAAGAGTACGCCAGGACCTACATGCACCTGCATACCCGCTCGCGGCTTGGCCGCGACGACGACCGGCGCAGGTCGCGCATCCTGTACGACGACGAGCGGATGCTGCGGCTGCGGGAGCTTTCCACCATAGAGCTCCTGCCGGCGAAGCAGCTCGAGGAGGTGCGTAGCGGGCTCGCCGGGCTCAAGACGTGCTACGAGCTGACCCACAGGGAGCTCGAGTCCGACCCCGTCTGCCGGCGCTGCAACTTCAGGCCGGCGCTCGAAGATGGAAACGTCTCGGCGAGAGATGCGCTCTCCGGGCTGGAGGAGAGGCTCGAAGACCTCTACGAGGGATGGACAAAGACCCTGCTCTCCAACCTCGAAGACCCGGCGGTCCAGAGGAACCTGGAGCTCCTCGCCCCCGCGCACAGGGGGCTCGTGCAAGAGTTCCTCGGCTCCCGCACCCTGCCCGAGCCCCTGAGCAAGGAGTTCATTGCGGCGGTAGGGGAAGCCCTCGGGGGCCTGGAGAGGGTCACGGTGAGGACCGGAGAGCTCAAGGCCGCTCTGCTGGACGGCGGCTCCCCCGCCACTCCCGACGAGCTGCGCCGGAGGTTCGAGAGGTTCCTCCGGGAGCGCATCCGGGGGGAGGATCCCGGACGGGTGAGGATCGTGCTGGAGTGAGAGCCGTATGCCGTGGGTGAGCGCCTGCCGAATGCGACCCGGGCCATCATCGAGGAGAGGAAGATCACCGGCTATCTGCTCTCCAGAGATCACCCGGACGGAAGGGGCAAGACCCTCTTCTTCGAAAGCTTCGGATTCGATATCTCCCGCTGGGAGGAGCTTCGGGATGCCCTGCTCGTCCACGGCGGGGAGGGAGAACTAAGGCGAGTGGAGGAGAACCCTTACGGAACGAAGTACGT
>JBFLXF010000192.1:0-5350 GCA_040757515.1 Actinomycetota bacterium | reverse complement strand
GAGGCCGCCGAAGACTTCTTCCTCGGCACCCCGAAGGAGCGGGCGGTCATCTCCCGCAACATCCCCGGCGGCCTGGAGCAGGCCCTCCGGGACATGGATACCTACTTCACGATCGAGGTCCCCGCGCACGACGAGTGGGAGTTCGGCGCGGCCGAGGGCGCCCGGATCGAGCAGCCCGTCCTCTTCATGCTGGGCGGCGAGAGTTCGCCGCTCTACGTGGAGTGCCACGATGCCGTCCGGGAGTGGATGCCGCAGACGGAGACCGTGATCCTGCCCGGCGCCTCCCACCTCCTTCACATCCAGGAGCCGGAGGGGGCCGCGGTCCTCCTGCGCGGGTTCTTCGCCCGACATCCGATCCGTCCGGCCAGGACCGAGGGACGGGCCAGGCGCGGGCTGCGACACGGCGAAGTCTATAACGCCGCCGCCGATCTCCTCGACAAGAACCTTGAGCTTGGCCGGGCGGAGAAGGTGGCGATCAGGACCCACTGGGGCACCTGGACGTACGCCGACGTGGCCCGCGGCGCCAACCGCGTGGGCAACGCCCTGCGCGGGCTGGGGCTGGAGATGGAGAACCGGGTGCTCATGGCCCTCCCCGACTCGCCGGAGTTCGCGACGACGTTCTTCGGGGCGATCAAGGCCGGAGCCGTACCCGTGCCCGTCAACACGAACCTGCGGCCCGAGGAGTACGCGTACCTGCTCGCCGACACCCGCGCCAAGATCGCGGTAGTCGGCGAACCCGTCGCGCACGCCGTGCAGCGGGCTCGCAGGGAGGCCGACTACCCGCGGCACCTGGTCGTCGTGGGTGAGGCCGGCCACAACGAGCTGAGCTTCGAGGAGATCACCCGAGACGCCGGGGACGCGCTGTCGCCGGCAGGGACGCGCGGCGACGACGCGTGCTTCTGGCTCTACAGCCTGGGCAGGACCGGGCGTCCCAAGGGCGTCGTCCATCTCCAGCACGACATGCGCTTCTGCGCCGACACCTACGCGAAGCACGTGCTCGGGATCGACGAGTCGGACACGACGTTCTCGATCTCCAAGCTCTGCTACGCCTACGGTCTCGGCTGCGGCCTCTACTTCCCCTTCTCGGCGGGGGCGACGACCGTGCTGCTCGACGAACCCCCGCAGCCGCGAGCGGTGCTCGCCCTCACGCGGGAGTTCCACCCCACGATCTTCTGCGGGATACCCACGAGTTACGCCAGCCTCCTGGCCGCCGATGCGTCCGCCTGGAGGTCGGCGGACTTCGGCTCCGTCCGGGTCTGCGTGTCGGCCACGGAGGCTCTCGGCGGCTCCCTGCTGAGGCGCTGGAGGGAGAAGACGGGCCTCGACATCCTGGACGGTATCGGCTCCACGGAGTCGTGTCACATCTTTATCTCGAACCGGATAAACGACGTGCGACCGGATTGCAGCGGCACCGTGGTCGAGGGCTGGGAGGCCAAGGTCGCCGACGACGAGGGGCGGGAGATGCCTCCCGGCGAGCGAGGAATGCTCATGGTGAAGGGGGATTCGATCTGCGCTTTCTACTGGCACGAGCACGAGCTCACGAAGGAGACCATCCTCGGGGACTGGCTCAAGACGGGCGACACCTACGTCAGGGACGAGGCCGGTTACTTCTTCTACCAGGGGCGGGCCGACGACATGCTCAAGGTCGGGGGCATGTGGGTGAGCCCGCGCGAGATCGAGGACGTCCTGATGGAGCACGAGAGGGTAGCGGAGTGCGCCGTCGTCGGGGTCCGGGACGCCGACGGCCTGGTCAGGCCCGAGGCGTTCGTCGTGCTCGCGAACAGCGGGGGCGAGCAGGCGCTCGAAGCCGTCCTGAGACAGCACATGCGCCAGCGCCTCGGCGGGAACAAGACGCCGCGGGCGTTCCACTTCGTCGCGTCGCTGCCGGAGACCGCCGGGGCCGAGCTTCAGACCCCGGCGCCGCCCGCCCGGGCGGCGCCGGGCGACGCGGCGGACGAGCGCTTGCGGTCCGTCTGCTCCGGCGGGCGTAGGGAATGTAACGGCGAGCGAAAGGGGTAGAGGGATGAGGATCGCCGCGGCGGTAGCGCGCGAGAAGGAGCAGCCGTTCTCGATGGAGGAGCTGGAGCTCGCGAGCCCGCGGTCGGGCGAGGTGCTGATCCGCGTCGTCGCTACGGGGATGTGCCACACGGACCTGATCGTGCGCGATCAATGGTACCCGGTGCCGCTGCCGTGCGTCCTGGGCCACGAGGGCGCGGGCGTGGTCGAGGAGGTCGGCGAGGGCGTCACGAAGGTCGAGCCCGGAGATAAGGTGGTGCTCACCTTCGCCTCCTGCGGTAAGTGCGCCACCTGCCTGAGCGGCAAGCCCACCTACTGCCTGAACTTCTTCGCCCTCAACTTCGGCGGTGCCAGGCTGGACGGCTCCAGCCCGATCAGCGACGACGGGGAGCCCGTTCACGGCCATTTCTTCGGGCAGTCGTCGTTCGCCACCCACGCGCTCGCCACGGAGCGCAACGTCGTGAAGGTCGGCGATGACGCGCCACTGGAGCTCCTGGGGCCCCTGGGATGCGGCGTCCAGACCGGCGCGGGTGGCGTGCTCAACACCTTGCACCCGGAGGCGGGATCGAGCATCGTCGTCTTCGGCACGGGCGCGGTGGGCCTCAGCGCGATCATGGCCGCGAGGATCGCCGGCTGCACGACGATCATCGGCGTGGACATAAAGCCGGCCCGGCTGGAGCTCGCCCGCGAACTAGGCGCGACGCACACCATCAACGGTACCGAGGCCAATGCCGTGGAGGCGGTCAAGGAGATAACGGGCGGCGGCGCGGACTACTCCATCGAGACGACCGCGGTGCCCGCCGTGCTGCGCCAGTCGGTCGAGGCGCTCGCGCCGCTCGGGACGTGCGGCCTGATCGGGGCGGCCCCCCTCGGCACCGACGCGAGCCTGGACATGAATGACATCCTGATACCCGGCAAGACGGTGCGCGGGATCGTGGAGGGGGACTCGGTGCCCGATGTGTTTATCCCGCGCTTGGTGGAGCTGCACGCCCAGGGGCGCTTTCCCATCGACAGGCTCGTCAGGTTCTACGACCTGGACGGGATAAACGAGGCCGCGCACGACGCCGAGGAGGGCGAGGCGGTCAAGCCCATCCTCCGCGTGGACCGGGGGTAGACCCTTGCTCGACGGCATCCCGCTCATAGACGCCCACGTCCACGCCGCGCGCCTGCCCACCCTCAAGCCGGAGTGGAGCCAGTGGGCGCGGAGCTTCGGCAAGGGCGTCCCGCACGACGAGCTCTACGACGAGGAGGGTACGCTCATCCCAGAGCGTTTCGACGAGTACATGGCCTCGGAGGGTGTAGATGTGGCGATCCTGTTCTGCGAGTACAGCCCGAAGTCCACCGGCATCCAGCCCGTGGAGGACCTGATCCCGCTTCTCTCCCACAACCCCGAGCGCTTCCGCCTGATGGCGAACCTCAACCCGCACCTGCACTACCCGCTCGTCGCAGAGTTGAAGCGCCAGATCTCCTTCGGCGCCGTAGGGCTTAAGCTGCACCCGGTCCACGGCTCCTTCGCTCCCAACGACCGGATGCTCTACCCGGCCTACGCCTTCTGCGAGGCCGAAGGCTTCCCCGTGGTCTTTCACTGCGGCACAAGCGTCTTTCCCGGCTCCACCAACCGCTACGCCGACCCCGCCCTCATCGAGGACGTCGCCCGTGATTTCCCCGACCTCACTATCGTCCTCGCCCACGGCGGACGCGGCTGGTGGTACGACGCCGCAGCCTTTATGACCCTGATGCGCGAGAACGTGTGGATCGAGATAAGCGGCCTCCCCCCGCACAGGCTCCCCGACTACTACAAGAATTACAGCCTCGAACGTCTGGCAAGGAAGATGATCTTCGGCACCGACTGGCCCGGCGTCCCCGGACTCAAAGCCAACGCCCGAGCAGTCGCCGGCCTCGGTCTCGACCGGGAGATCCTGCAGAAGATCTTCCACGAGAACGCCAGGCTGGTCTACAGACTGGGAAAGGAGGAACGCGGTTCTCGCCTGCAGACGGCGGAAACGGATGATGCACTTGAATTTGACTGACCGGACAGTTATAGTGGTAGTGAGGTTGAGCCAGGAAGGAGAGGGTAGATGGCGGCGGTAACCGAAGAGATACTTCTGGACAGGATCAAGAGCGGCAGGCTCATCGAGGATGCGTCGACGCAGGCCACGGAGCGATACATTGAGGGGTTGAAGCGGACCCTGATAGTGTCGGCGGACACGGAGTTGATCAGCGCGCCAGCCTACATGCGGGCGACGCGGGACTTCTCGACGCTTCCCAGCATCAACAACTACATCACGGTCATGGGCATCGTGCAGGATGAGCTGGGGCACGCGCACATCGCGTACAGGATGCTCAGGGACCTCGGGGTGGACACGGAGGAGCTGGTCTACGGGCGGAGCCCCAAGCAGTTCAAGTACCCTTACGCCTTCGACGTTCCGCTGGAGAGCTTCACGGAGCTGGTGGTGGCGAACGGTTTCTATGATCGGGCGGGATTCACGCTCCTCTCGGACATCCACGCCAACTGCTCTTACGGGCCGTGGAAGCGGGCGCTCGTCAAGGTGGATCGGGAGGAGACCTTCCATCTCAGGCACGGGGAGAAGTGGATGGGGGTCTTGAGCAAGGATCCTGAGAAGAAGGCCGAGGTGCAGCGGGCGGTCGACTGGATGTTCGTGCTGACGCTGGAGTGGTTCGGCCTGCCGGACGACATGAAGCGGCACAACGAGCAGATCGAGTACGGCTACAAGGGCTCGACCAACGACCAGCTCCGGCAGACGTGGATGTCGGCTACGGTGCCGCTGTGCGAGAAGCTGGGCCTGGAGGTACCGGCCCACTACGACGAGGAGAAGGGCGAGTACGTCATAGACTGTCCGTTCCCGGCGCGGTTCGACGCTGAGGAGAAGCGTTGGGCGTTCGAGGAGGGCGCCATAAGCTGGGACGACGTGCTCAAGCGCTGGAAGGAGCGTGGTCCGGCGAACGAGGAGTTCGTCGCGCACATCCAGCGCGGCTACAAGGAGCTCTACAACGGAGCCGGTAACTAGAGTTCGGACCGGCCGGCACTCGTGCCGGCCGGTCCTCTAACGAAGAGGGAGAGGGATGAGCAGGGCGGAAGAGGTGCGGGAGGCGCTCAAAGAGGTCCTCGATCCGGAGTACCCGATCAGCCTCGTGGACTTGGGTTTGATCCGCGGCATCGAGGTCGAGGATTCCACGGCCAGGATCAAGCTAACGTACACGTGCATGGGGTGTCCGGCGACGGACATGATCCAGGACGACATAAGGGACCGGCTGCTGCGGATGGACGGCATCGAGAGCGTAGAGATTGAGGAAGTCTGGGACTCCTGGTCCC